>NZ_JBSFNQ010000081.1:0-33077 GCF_053981115.1 Streptomyces sp. NPDC003691
CATACGTGATTGGTGTACAGAGGTGTGATCTTCGGATCTGGACGCCGGGCCGGTGGAGCGGTGCGCCAGGCGCCTGGCGCACCGCTCCACGGGCCCTGTCCGGTCGTACGGACGGGGGCGGAGGTTAGGAGCCGTTCCTGCGGAGGATCCTGCTGCCCAGCCAGACGAGGGGGTCGTACTTGCGGTCGACGGCCCGCTCCTTCAGCGGGATCAGCGCGTTGTCGGTGATCTTGATGCCCTCGGGACACACCTCGGTGCAGCATTTGGTGATGTTGCAGTAGCCCAGCCCGTGCTCGTCCTGGGCGGCCTTCCGGCGGTCGAGGCCCTCCTCACCGGCCGAGTCCAGCGGGTGCATGTCCAGTTCGGCGACCCGCATCAGAAAGCGCGGCCCGGCGAACGCCGCCTTGTTCTCCTCGTGGTCGCGCACCACATGGCAGGTGTCCTGGCAGAGGAAGCACTCGATGCACTTGCGGAACTCCTGGGAGCGGTCCACATCGACCTGCTGCATCCGGTACTCGCCGGGGGCGACTCCCCGTGGTGGCACGAAGGCGGGCACCTCCCGTGCCTTCGTGTAGTTGAAGGAGACGTCGGTCACCAGATCCCGGGTCACGGGGAAGGCCCGCAGAGGCGTCACTGTGATCGTCTCGTCGCGCGCGAAGACGGACATCCGGGTCATGCACATCAGCCGGGGTCGGCCGTTGATCTCCGCGCTGCACGAGCCGCACTTGCCTGCCTTGCAGTTCCAGCGGACCGCGAGGTCCGGTGCCTGGGTGGCCTGGAGCCGGTGGACGATGTCGAGGACGACCTCACCGTCGTGGACCTCCACGGAGTAGTCCCGCAGCTCCCCGCCGCCCTGGTCGCCCCGCCACACCCTGAAGCTGGCCTGGTACACGCTCACTCGTGGAGCTCCTCTTCGGTGAGGTACTTGACCAGCTCCTCCTTCTCGAAGAGGGCGAGCAGGTCGGGTCGGATGGGGTCGGTCGCCGTCCGCTGCAGGGCGATCCGGCCGGTGGCGGTACCTCCGGACTCCTCGTGGGTGCCGGGCGTTCCGGTGCCCGCGGTGCCGGGGGTGTCCGTGGCACCGGCGGCGCGGTCGGCCAGCTGGCACAGCAGATTGACCCGGCGCCACTCCCGTTCCATGGCGGGCCGGTCCTCCCGGGTATGACCGCCCCGGCTCTCGGTCCGCTCCAGGGCGGCGCGGGCTACGCATTCGCTGACCAGCAGCATGTTCC
The DNA here is from genome assembly GCF_053981115.1 of Streptomyces sp. NPDC003691. Lineage (NCBI taxonomy): Bacteria > Bacillati > Actinomycetota > Actinomycetes > Kitasatosporales > Streptomycetaceae > Streptomyces > Streptomyces sp. NPDC003691. The sequence continues at coordinate 1,233 of NZ_JBSFNQ010000081.1, forward strand.
GAAGGTCCAGGGCCAGGTGCCAACCGGGGTTGAACTGCCGGTGGCCCTCCACACCCGCCCGGCGGGCCCGGTCGCCGAGCCGGGCCAGCCGCTCCAGCGCCTGCTGCATCTCGCCTTCCCGGCGGATGATGCCGACCAGGTCGTTCATGGTCTGCTGGAGTTCCTGATGGACGGTGTACGGATTCTCCGGAGGACCGCCGTCCGCGGGGGAGGAGGCGCCGAAGGGGCGGAGCGCCTCCGCTGCCGCGGCGTCGATCTGAGCCTCGTCCACGGCGGGCAGGGGGCCGGTCTCCCGGGCGTGCCGGGCCGCGTGCAGCCCGGCACGGCGTCCGAAAACGAGGAGATCGGAGAGGGAGTTGCCGCCGAGCCGGTTGGAGCCGTGCATCCCGCCGGCGACCTCACCGGCCGCATAGAGTCCGGGCACTCCCGCGGCGGCCGCGGTGTCGGAGTCGACGGCCACCCCGCCCATCACATAGTGGCAGGTGGGCCCGACCTCCATCGGTTCGGCGGTGATGTCGACGTCCGCCAGCTCTTTGAACTGGTGGTACATCGAAGGCAGCCGGCGCCGGATGACTTCGGCGGGCATCCGGGTCGAGACATCGAGGAAGACACCCCCGGCGGGCGATCCCCGACCTGCCTTGACCTCGGAGTTGATGGCGCGCGCGACCTCGTCGCGGGGGAGCAGTTCGGGTGGGCGGCGGTTGTGGTCGGGGTCCTCGTACCAGCGGTCCGCCTCCTCCTCGGACTGCGCGTACTTCTCCTTGAAGACCTCGGGGACGTAGTCGAACATGAACCGCTTGCCCTCGGAGTTGCGCAGCACCCCGCCGTCGCCCCGGACGGACTCGGTGACCAGGATCCCCTTGACGGAGGGCGGCCAGACCATTCCCGTCGGGTGGAACTGGACGAACTCCATATTGAGCAGCGGCGCGCCCGCGAGAAGAGCGAGTGCGTGTCCGTCCCCGGTGTACTCCCACGAGTTGGAGGTGACCTTGAACGACTTGCCGATACCGCCGGTGGCGAGGACGACAGAAGGCGCCTCGATCACGAAGAACCGCCCCGACTCCCGCTCGTAGCAGAACACCCCCGCCACCCGGTCGCCGTCCTTGAGGATCCGGGTGACCGTGCACTCCTGGAAGACCTTCAGCCGCGATTCGTAGTCGCCGGTGGCGGCTTCGTCCTCCTGCTGGAGCGAGACGATCTTCTGCTGGAGGGTGCGGATCAGCTCCAGGCCGGTCCGGTCGCCGACATGGGCCAGCCGGGGGTACTCGTGGCCGCCGAAGTTCCGCTGGGAGATCCGCCCGTCGGCGGTGCGGTCGAAGAGCGCGCCCCAGGTCTCCAGCTCCCAGACCCGGGCCGGTGCCTCCTGGGCGTGCAGCTCCGCCATCCGCCACTGGTTGAGGAACTTTCCGCCCCGCATGGTGTCCCGGAAGTGGACCTGCCAGTTGTCCCCGGCGTTCACATTGCCCATCGAGGCGGCGATACCGCCCTCCGCCATCACCGTGTGGGCCTTGCCGAAGAGCGACTTGCAGATCACCGCGGTGCGGGCACCGCGCTCCCGGGCCTCGATGGCGGCGCGCAGACCGGCACCCCCCGCACCGACCACGACGACGTCCCACTGCTGGCGTTCGAGTTGCGTCATGTCAGAAGAACCTCGGATCGTCGAAGGCACCGGAGGCGACCAGATAGACGTAGAAGTCGGCGGCCGCGACGCTGATCAGCGATGCCCACGCCAGTTGCATATGGCGCTCGTTCAGCCTGCCCACCCAGCCCCACAGGCGATAGCGCACGGGATGCTTCGAGAAGTGCTTCAGCCGGCCGCCGACGATATGCCGGCACGAATGGCACGACAGGGTGTACGCCCAGATCAGCGCGATGTTGACCAGGAAGACGACGGTGCCCAGGCCCATATGGCCCCAGGAGTAGTTCTCGTCGCGGAAGGCGAGCACGGTGTCGTAGCTGAGGATCAGGGCGACGAGGATCGCCAGATAGAAGAAGTACCGGTGGATGTTCTGGAGGATCAGCGGGAAGCGGGTCTCCCCGGAGTACCGCCGGTGCGGCTCGGCGACCGCGCAGGCCGGAGGAGAAGCCCAGAAGCCCCGGTAGTACGCCTTGCGGTAGTAGTAGCAGGTGAGCCGGAAGCCCAGCGGGAAGATCAGGATCAGCAGTGCGGGGGAGAGCCCCCACCAGCTGCCGACGATCCCCCACTCGGGGCCGCCCCGCATCGGGACGCAGTTCTCCGCCAGACAGGGCGAGTAGAAGGGGGACACATAGGGGGCGGCGTAGTAGTCGGCATTGGCGAAGGCCCGCCAGGTCGAGTAGGCGATGAAGGCGAGCAGCCCCGCGGCGGTCAGCGCCGGCGACAGCCACCAGCGGTCCGTCCGCAGATGGCGGGGGGCGATGGCGGCGCGGGTGGGCCCGTGCACCCCCGTTCCCGCGCCGTTCCCGGGGCCCGACGGCCCGCCCGTATGAACGTGTGGTGGTTCGGTACCAGTGGCCAAAGGAAGGTCTCCTAGGGAGCGTGCCGGTCTCGGACGCCCAGCCCCTCGTCGTCGGAGTCCGTCCACAGCGCGTGGTTGTACGGCGCTTCGGGGACGGCGACCAGGTCCTCGCCGGCTCCGGGCCGCGGACCGGCCGTCCGGCCGGAACCGGCACCGCGGGGCCGCCCCGCCGCACCGGCGAGCCGTCCGACGGTCTGCTCCAGCTCCTCGACCCGCTGAACCAGGTCGTCGAGGCGGCGCTGCACGGTGGTCAGGTCTTCCTGCTGGGACATGACGTGCCCTCACTTCCGCGGGGTGCGGTGGCGTCGCTCATGCGCCTGCGAGTGTTCCGCGTCACATCCCCGTTGGGAAGGGATGTGCCGGGACTTCCCGCGCAGGAGTGGCGAGTGCGCCCCCGGTTGTCCGGATCTCACTGTTTCCATTCTCATCACCTTCCTGGCGATGCGGGCGCTTCATCCGATATTCCGCTGGTCTGCCCGGGTGACCTTCGCCCTCCCCGCGCCGTGTCGGCGGCCCCCTCCGGCCCCCGTCCACTTCAGTGGACCGGCATAGGTGTGATCATCGAAAGATTTCCTCGTTCTCCGCATCTGCACCGCGGAGCCATCAGGATGAAGAGGTGGACCCATGGCCCAGGCCCGGACCTCCCAGACCCTCCGGTCCCGGACACTCCGCTCCGTGGCGCTGCTCACCGGCGGGGTGATGGCGATCCCCGCGCTCACGGGGTGCGGAGCCGACGAGTCCGAGCTCACCGGCCGGGCCTCCGCCCAGGACATCGGGGCCACTCAGCGGCAGCAGGTCGGCGACGGCGGCACCCTCCGCTGGGCCGCCGACTCCGTGCCCACCACCCTCAACACCTTCCAGGCCGATGCCGACGCCACCACCGCCCGGATCGCCCAGGCAGTGCTGCCCTCTCTCTTCACCCTCGACCCCAACGGCCGGCCGCAGCGCAATCCGGACTATGTGGAATCCGCCGAGATCGTCGAGCGCGAGCCCAAGCAGGTCGTGCTCTACAAGCTCAACCAGAAGGCGGTCTGGAGCGACGGCAGGGAGATCGGCGCCCCCGACTTCGTCGCCCAGTGGCGGGCCCTCAACGGCCGGAACACCGCCTACTGGACCGCGCGCAACGCCGGATACGACCGTATCGAGGAGATCCAGAAGGGCGCCAACGACCTCGAAGTCAGGGTCACCTTCAAGAAGCCCTACGCCGACTGGCAGTCCCTCTTCACCCCGCTGTATCCGAAGGACGTCACCGGCACCCCCAAGGCGTTCAACGACGGCGCCCGCAACACGCTCAAGGCCACCGCGGGGCCGTTCCGGATCGGTGCGGTCGACCGGAAGAAGAAGGACGTCACCCTGGTACGGAACCCCCGCTGGTGGGGTGACCAGCCCAAACTGGACGCCCTGGTGCTGGCCGCGGTGCCGCGTGACAAGCGGGCGGGCGCCCTCGCCTCGGGCAAGGTCGACATCGCCGAGATCGACCGGAGCACCGCCGACCGGATCGCCCTCGCCGTACGGAACAAGTCCACCGGGGGCCAGCAGCCCGGCCACGGCCCGCAGACCGCCCTCACCCCCGCCAAGGCCCTGCGGCTCTGGGCCCTGGCCAACGGCTCCGACGAGGAAGCCGCCGAGATCGCCCAGGCCACCAGGGAGAAGACGGCCGAGGCCATCCGGACCTACGCCGTCGAGCAGGCCGGACTGCGCGGCTTCGCCGTGCGCCGGACCCTCGAACCCGCCTACACCCAGCTCGCGCTCAACGGCGAGTCCGGTCCCCTCTCCGACGACCGGGTCCGCCGGGCGATCGCCCGAGCCCTGGACCGCACGGAACTGGCCGAGACCGTACTGCGCCCGCTGGGGCTGCCCGCGGTCCCGCCCGGCAGCCATCTGGCCCTCCGGGGGCAGCGCGCCTACACCGACAACAGCGGGGCCCTCGGCGAACAGAACACCCAGGAGGCCCAGGCCCTGCTCGCCGACGCGGGCTGGACGCCCGGCGGGGCGCTCAGAAAGCCCGCGCCGGTGAAGGCCGGGCCGAGCGCCTCACCGGCCGCCGGCGAGGAGGGCGACGGCACCGACGGCAAGAACACCGGCCGGAACACCGGCAGGAACACCGACCGGGCGGCCGCGGCCACCTCCCCGGCACAGGCCCGGCCGGACGGCCCCTCGGGCGAGGGCCTCTATATCGTCGGGGACGAGAAGTCCGGCCGCGGAGCCACCCGGGTCCTCGCGCCGGCGCCCGTGACCTTCGAGGACCTCTCCCTCCAGCGCCGGGCCGCCCTGGCCGCGGAAACCGGTTCCGAGGCCGAGACCGGCCGCGGTGAGAAGGACGCCAAGGACACCAAGGGCGGAGTCACCGGCGCCTACGCACCGGCGGGCACGGCCGCCCCGCTCGCCGCCGGAGGCCGCCTCGGCAAGGACGGCAAGCCCCTCAGCCTGCGCTTCGTCCTCCCCTCCGGCCCCGGCTCCGAATCGCTGCGCTCCGTCGGCGAGAAGATCGGCCGGATGCTGAAGCGCATCGGCGTGGAGACCCGGATCGTCAAGGTCGCCGACGAGAGCTACTTCAAGGACCACATCGCCTCCGGCCAGTACGACCTCGCCCTCTACTCCTGGCCCGCCACCGCCTACCCGGCGACCGACGCCCGGCCCATCTACGCCAAGCCGGAACCCGCCAGCGACGGATCCCTGCTGGTCGAGCAGAACTACACCCGGGTCGGCACCGACTACATCGACCAGCTGTTCGACCAGGCCGCGGCCGAGCTGGACCAGGACGAGAACCGCGACCTGGTGCGCCGGGCGGACGCCAGGATCTGGGCGGCGGCCGGGTCCATCCCCCTCTACCAGCGGCCCGAGCTGGTCGCGGTCCGTCCGGCCGTGCTGAACGCCGGGGCCTTCGGCTTCGCCACCCCGCGGCTCCAGGACATCGGCTTCACCAAGGCCGTGGCCCGCAAGGCCGGACCTCCGCCGGTGCTGCCGAGCCCCTCGGCGAGTCCGGCCGAGGGAGCCGAGGACGGCGAAGAGGGCACGGAAGGCGGATCGGAGTAGCCCGGCGGCCACCACCCGGAACCGGCCGCTGTCCATCGGCCGGTCACCCGGTGAACCACCTGGTGTAACCGAAGGTAACGGCCGCTGGCCGGGACAACCTCAGAAGAGCCTCAAACCCCTTGCCCGCCGGTCACCCGGCGGGCAAGATCGTGCCCGGCCTGTTGACCCGGCTCCGGAATCCGGCGCGGACCCCCATCCGCCTCTCGCCCGGCTCCCCGCAGCACCGCCCCGCCGCCCCTCTCCCGCCCTGCCGCCTCTGTCCCGCCCGGGCGCTCCCGCCGGCCGTACACACCGCCCGCCGCCCGGCCCCGAGCCCTTCGGAATCACCCTCCCGGGAACCGTCCGCCCCGTCCCGCCCGTCCCTCCTCACGGGCCCGCGACGGACCAGGAGGCCCCGAATCCCGGGGCCCCGTACCATAGGGAGCAGCCGTGGCGCGTCAGCCCCGGCGGGGCGCAGGAGGAAGACGCCGCCCCTCACGAACGCCGCATCCCACGATCGAGAGAAGCGCCAGCCAGCATGCCCACCCGCCACGACATCCGTAATGTCGCCATCGTCGCCCACGTCGACCACGGCAAGACCACCCTCGTCGACGCCATGCTGAAGCAGGCCGGTGCCTTCGCCGCGCACCAGCAGGTCGACGACCGGGTGATGGACTCGAACGACCTGGAGCGTGAGAAGGGCATCACGATCCTCGCCAAGAACACGGCGGTCAAGTACCACCCGAAGGCCGGCGGCGCCCCCGTCACCATCAACATCATCGACACCCCGGGCCACGCCGACTTCGGCGGTGAGGTCGAGCGCGGCCTCTCCATGGTCGACGCGGTCGTGCTGCTCGTCGACGCTTCCGAGGGTCCCCTCCCGCAGACCCGGTTCGTGCTCCGCAAGGCCCTCCAGGCCCGGATGCCCGTGATCCTCTGCATCAACAAGACGGACCGCCCGGACTCCCGGATCGACGAGGTCGTCAACGAGACTTACGACCTCTTCCTCGACCTGGACGCCGACGAGGACCAGATCGAGTTCCCGATTGTCTACGCCTGCGCCCGGGACGGTGTGGCCTCGCTCACCAAGCCCGCGGACGGTACGGTCCCGGCCGACAGCGACAGCCTGGAGCCGTTCTTCTCCACCCTGCTGGAGTACGTCCCGGCCCCCGAGTTCGACGCGGACGCGCCGCTCCAGGCCCATGTCACCAACCTCGACGCGGACAACTTCCTCGGCCGTATCGCCCTTCTCCGGGTCGAGCAGGGCGAGCTGCGCAAGGGCCAGAACGTGGCCTGGATCAAGCGTGACGGCTCCGTCTCGAACGTCCGCATCAGCGAGCTGATGATGACCGAGGCGCTGACCCGCAAGCCCGCCGAGGTCGCCGGCCCCGGTGACATCTGCGCGGTCGCCGGTATCTCCGACATCATGATCGGCGAGACCCTCGCCGACCCGGAGAACCCGGTCGCCCTGCCGCTGATCACCGTCGACGAGCCCGCCATCTCGATGACCATCGGCACCAACACCTCCCCGCTGGTCGGACGGGGCGGCAGCGGCAAGGGCGCCGAGAACAAGGCCGCGGTCAAGGACCGCAAGGTCACCGCGCGCCAGGTCAAGGACCGCCTCGACCGCGAGCTGGTCGGCAATGTCTCGCTCCGGGTCCTGGACACCGAGCGCCCCGACGCCTGGGAGGTGCAGGGCCGCGGTGAGCTGGCGCTGGCCATCCTGGTCGAGCAGATGCGCCGGGAGGGTTTCGAGCTGACCATCGGCAAGCCGCAGGTCGTCACCAAGGAGGTCGACGGCAAGATCCACGAGCCCGTCGAGCGCATGACGATCGACGTGCCCGAGGAGCACATGGGCGCGGTCACCCAGCTGATGGGCGTCCGCAAGGGCCGGATGGACAACATGTCCAACCACGGCTCCGGCTGGGTGCGCATGGAGTTCGTGGTGCCCTCGCGCGGTCTGATCGGCTTCCGTACGGAGTTCCTCACGAACACCCGCGGCACCGGTATCGCCCACTCCATCCACGAGGGCCACGAGCCCTGGTTCGGCACGCTCACGACCCGTAACAACGGTTCGCTGGTCGCCGACCGCTCGGGTTCCGTCACGTCCTTCGCGATGACCAACCTCCAGGAGCGCGGCGTGCTCTTCGTCGACCCGGGCACCGAGGTCTACGAGGGCATGATCGTCGGTGAGAACTCCCGCTCCGACGACATGGACGTGAACATCACCAAGGAGAAGAAGCTCACCAACATGCGCTCCTCCTCGGCCGACTCCTTCGAGGCGATCGTGCCGCCGCGCAAGCTCTCCCTGGAGCAGTCGCTGGAGTTCTGCCGTGACGACGAGTGCGTCGAGGTGACCCCGGAGGCCGTGCGCATCCGCAAGGTCGCCCTGGACGCCCGGGAGCGGGCCCGCGCGGCCTCCCGCGCCAAGCACGGCTGAGAAAGCCGGTACGGAACCCCGCGGCGGCCGGAAGCGGTCGCCGCGGGGTTTCCGCGTCCCGGGTGCGGTACGTCCCGGCGGAGGCCCGCCGGGCGGACACCCTGCCCGAGATGTGATCAACAAGACATAAAGCACGAACCGCAACGGCTCGGGCGGTCCCACATGTTGGGACCGCCCGAGCCGTTTGCCCACCCCGTGCAGGTGGAAGGCTTCGGGATTGGAGCGCTCCGGGGGGTCGTTCGTCAAGAGGTTTTTGATGAACGATTGTCCGACTATCGGACGTAGCTCACCGGAAACCTGTATTAACAGTCCGTTTCGGGGGTGTCTGTCTGCGATCCCTTTGTCCGGATTCTGGTCCTCAGGGGTTCACTGATGTTGCCAAAACGAGATGCTTTAAGTGTGGTTTACGGCGTGAACTTACCCAATAGTTGGCTTCACTGAGCTCGGGTCAACGGGTCATGCGCTGTGGGGAGCGCCGACTCACGAGCACACGGGGTACAGCTCTTCGCCGTCAGGGGTGTCGGCGGGTGTTATGTCCCCAGCCTTGCAGTGAACACGTGGACTCATGAGGAGGAACCCATGCGCGGTGCCACGAGCGCCAGCGGGGTCGGGTCGTCGCAGACGGTACGGACGACCGGTTTCCAGCGCATTCCATCCCATCGCGCCGCCATCGGCGGCGGACAGCGACTCTGAGCCCCGGTCAACCGCTCGGCTCGCGCTCCTGATGAGGGTGGGATCAATCCCTATTGACACCCTTTCCTGCCGTTTTGCCCATGGGTGAATCCCCGGGCTGACGGTGATCCGGCCGTACCCGCCTGGCGGGCACGCCCGGCCCCGGGGAGAGGGAATGTCACCCGGTGGTCACGACGGTACGAGTGCACCCACTCGCCCGTCCGGGCCGCCGTGCGCAGGAACGCGGGTCACCGACACCCGTGAATGGACACATCATGACCAGTCCAATCGAGACTGAGGGCGCCGACTCCTCTGTCGCCTTGGACAAGAGCACCGCGACCAAGACGGACACTGCCGGCGGCCAGGCCGTGACCGGCCGTTCGCCGGGACAGCTGATGTGGGCGCGCTTCAAGCGCGACCGCACCGGTGTGGTCTCCGCGATCGTGGTGATCGCCTTCTTCGTCATCTCGGCGCTCGCGCCGGTGATCTCCTCGCTGTACGGCAAGGACCCCTACACGCTCTACCCCAACGAACCGGGGTACGAGGGCATCCTCGACGACTTCTCCATGCCGATCGGCACGTTCGGCGGTGTCTCCGGGGACTTCTGGTTCGGGGTCGAGCCCGAGCTGGGCCGTGATGTGTTCACGATGCTGCTGTACGGCATCCGGACGTCCCTCTACATGGCGCTGGTCGTGACCGTTCTGATGGTGCTCACCGGTGTGGTCATCGGCATGGTCGCCGGCTACTTCGGTGGCAAGGTCGACTACTGGCTGAGCCGGATCACCGACTTCTTCCTCGCCTTCCCGCAGCAGCTCTTCTTCATCGCCTTCATGCCGGTCGTGACCGCGATGTTCGTCTCTCCGAAGGACGAGACCCCCACCTATCTGCGCGCCGTCGCGATCATCCTGGTGATGTGGTTCCTCGGCTGGATGGGTCTGGCCCGACTGGTCCGCAGCTCCGTGCTCTCCCTGCGGGAGCGGGAGTTCGTGGAGGCGGCCAAGGTCTCCGGTGCCTCGCGCTGGCGGATCGTCCGCAAGGAGATCCTCCCGAACATCGTCACCCCGATCCTGGTGCAGGGCACCTACATGCTGCCCAGCTCGATTCTGACCATCGCGTTCCTCTCCTATGTCGGTGTGGGCTTCGTGGAGCCGACCCCCGACTGGGGCCGGATGTTCGCCATCGGTGCGGACGTGTACGAACAGAACCCGGCGTTCATGTTCTTCCCCGGTGTCGCCATGGTGACGTTCATCCTCGCCTTCAACCTCCTCGGCGACTCGGTACGAGACGCATTCGACCCCAAGACCGGACGGTGACGTCCCAGGGCGGGGGCCGCTGCCGCCCCCGCGCCGGGCAACCGGACGGCTGGCAGCTCCTGATGAATGACTACGGACAGGTAGGTGCATCAAGCATCATGAAGCCACTTCGCTCACGCCCCGTGCGTGTCATAGCCGCCGCCGCAGTGGTCGGCTCCCTGGCGCTCACCGGCTGCTCCAACAACGACGGCAAGACCGCTGACGAGTCCAAGTCCAAGAAGGACGCCGCGGCTCAGTCCAAGCCGGTCCAGTACGCCGACGCCGCGGGCTCCACCGGTCCCGCCCCCGAGGTCCCGGGCGCCAAGCCGGGCGGCTTCATCAATGTCTACATGCAGTCCAACATCAGCCACATGGACCCGGGCCAGATCTATGTGAGCGACGCCGGTCAGCTCTCCAACCTGATCCACCGCGGTCTGACCAACTGGAAGGAGGACGCGAGCGGCAACCTGACCGTCGTCGGTGACCTTGCCACCGACGCCGGCAAGATGTCCGACGGTGGTAAGACCTGGACTTACACGCTGAAGGACAACATCAAGGACGGGAACGGCAACCCGATCACGTCCGCCGACATCCGTCACACCTTCGAGCGCCTCTACGCGAAGTTCATCTTCGACGGCCCGACCTACATCCAGAACTGGCTCTCGGGCGACAAGTACCGGGACGCGCTGCCGGACGGCCCGTACACCGGCAAGAGCCTGCCGGACACCGTCCTGGCCACCCCGGACGCGAAGACCATCGTCTTCAAGTTCCAGACGCCGCAGGGTGACCTTCCGCAGGCGCTGGCCATGCCGGGCTACTCCATCGTCCCCAAGAAGGGCGACACCAAGGAGAAGTACGACAAGGCCCCGGTCGCGCTCGGCCCCTACAAGATCGCCGAGTACAAGTCGGGCAAGTCGCTCAAGCTGGTCAAGAACCCGCACTGGGACGCGAAGACCGACTCGGTCCGCCACGCGTACCCGGACGGCTTCAACTTCAACCTCACGGTCGACCAGGCCAGCCAGACCAAGCGTCTGATCGCCGACCAGGGCGAGGCCAAGAACGCCATCCAGTTCACCGACTCGGTCGACCCGACGATGATCAAGGATGTCATCAGCAACTCCGCGGTCAAGGCCCGCTCGGTCATGGGCTACCAGCCCTACGTCTGGCAGATGACCTTCAACCTGGACTCCCAGGTCGTGAAGGACAAGAAGGTCCGCGACGCCATCACCCACGCCATCCCGACCAAGCAGATGATCGCTGCCGACGGTGGTAACTACGGTGGCGAGCTGGCCGGCGGTCTGATGGGCCCGACGCTCCCCGGCTACGACCCGAACTACGACCCGTACGGCAAGGGCAAGAAGCCGGCCGGTGACCTGGAGAAGGGCAAGAAGCTCCTGGAGGAGGCGGGTGTCAAGAAGGGCACCAAGCTGACCTACGCCTACTCCAACTCGCCGCGTGGCCAGAAGCAGATGGTCATCATCAAGGACACCCTCGGCAAGCTGGGCTTCGACGTCCAGGCCAAGGAGATCGACCGCGCGACCTTCTACGAGCAGATCGGCAAGGTCAAGAACCCGTACGACCTGTACATGACCGGATGGGGCCAGGACTGGCCGTCGCCGTCCACCGTCATCACCCCGGTCTACGACGGCACCAAGATCTCTGACGGTGGCTCGAACTACTCCCACATCAACGACCCGCAGGTCAACGAGGGCATCAAGAAGGCCCTGGCGCTGCCGCCGACCGAGGCCGCCAAGGAGTGGGAGAAGGTCCACCACCGGATCGTCGAGGAGATCAACCCGGCCGGCCCGGTCTACTACGCCAAGCACATCCAGCTCTCCGGCTCCAACATCGGAGGCCTGCGGTACGACACCGAGGCGAGCTACATCGACATCAACAACCTGTTCCTGAAGAACTCGTAAGACCGGATCGCATTAACTCCGGTTCACGTTGATCCCGTGGGGGGGCGCGCCAGGCGGAGCGCGCCCCCACGGGCCACGTCTCACCCCCGCCGCCTTCGAAGAGAGCAGCCTCCCGCGATGCTTCAGTTCCTCATCCGCAGGTTGACCGGCGCGGTCATGATCATGTTTTTGATCGGCGCGTTTACGTTCTTCCTGTTCTACACAATCCCCCAGGACTTCGCCGAACTCGCCTGCGGAAAGACCTGCACGCCGGAGAACATCGCGATCATCCGCGAGAATCTCGGCCTCGACAAGCCCATCACCACCCAGTTCTGGGAGTTCATGGGTGGCATCGCGACCGGGCGTGACTTCGCGGTGGGCCACTGCTCGGCACCGTGTCTCGGAGTCTCCTTCGACTCCGGTGACTTCGTGTGGGATTCGATCGTCGACCGCTTCCCGCTCACCCTCTCGCTGACCATCGGCGGCCTGGTCGTCTTCCTGATCCTCGGCCTGGGCTCGGGCATGCTGGCCGCCTGGAAGCGCGGCACTCCGGTCGACAAGTTCGTCAGCGGCGCCTCGATGGTGCTCAGCTCGTTCCAGATCTACTTCCTCGGCCCGATCGTTCTCGGCATCTTCGTCTTCAGCACCGGCTGGATGGAGTTCCCGAAGTACACCTCGATCAGCGAGGACCCCATCGCCTGGTTCACCGGAATGCTCATTCCGTGGGCCGTCATGGCGACCATCTTCACCGCGCAGTACACCCGTATGGCGCGCTCGACGATGATCGAGCAACTGCAGGAGGAGCACGTCCGCACCGCGCGCGCCAAGGGCATGCGCCAGCGGTACGTCTTCTTCCGTTACGCCTGGCGAGGCTCGCTCACCCCGATCGTCACGATCCTGGGAATGGACCTTTCCGCACTGCTGACCGGCGCCGTGGTCACCGAGTTCACCTTCGACCTGGCCGGTGTCGGCCGTCTCGCGGTGGAGTCGTCGCTGACCAAGGACCTGCCGATGACCATGGGCATCATGCTGTTCGGAGCGTTCTTCATCCTGATCCTGAACATCATCGTGGACATCGCCTACGCCTACATCGACCCGCGCGTGCGCCTCGCCTAGGAGAACGACCGTGACCACTCTGACCAAGACCGAGGGGACCCCGGCCCCGACCGGACCGGACGCCTTCCTCTCGGTGCGCGACCTGCGGGTGCGGTTCTCCACCGAGGACGGCGTCGTCAAGGCAGTCGACGGGCTCTCCTTCGACGTCGAGCGCGGCAAGACGCTCGGTATCGTCGGCGAGTCGGGCTCCGGAAAGTCCGTCACCAACCTGACGATCCTCGGCCTGCACAGCAAGAAGAACACCGCCATCGACGGCGAGATCTACCTCGACGGCCAGGAGCTCGTCGACGCGCCCGAGAAGGAGATGGAGAAGCTCCGCGGCAACAAGGTCGCGATGATCTTCCAGGACCCGCTGACGGCGCTCTCGCCGTACTACACCGTGGGCCGTCAGATCGCCGAGCCCTACATGAAGCACACCGGCGCCTCCAAGAAGGAGGCGAAGGCGCGCGCCATCGAGATGCTGGCCAAGGTCGGCATCCCGCAGCCCGCGACCCGCTTCAACGACTACCCGCACCAGTTCTCCGGCGGTATGCGCCAGCGCGCGATGATCGCCATGGCACTGATCTGCGACCCGGACCTGCTGATCGCCGACGAGCCGACCACCGCGCTCGACGTGACCGTGCAGGCCCAGATCCTCGACCTGCTCAAGGACCTCCAGCAGGAGTTCGGCTCCGCGATCGTCTTCATCACCCACGACCTGGGCGTCATCGCCAATATGGCGGACGACCTGCTGGTGATGTACGCGGGACGGGCGGTGGAGCGCGGCAGCGTCCAGGAGGTCCTCCGGACTCCCAAGCACCCCTACACCTGGGGTCTGCTCAGCTCGATGCCGCGACTCGGGAGCGACGTCAACGAGGCGCTCATGCCGATCCCCGGCTCGCCGCCCAGCCTGCTGAACCCGCCGTCCGGCTGCCCCTTCCACCCCCGGTGCGCCTTCAAGGACGAGGTCGCCGGCGGGCTGTGCTCCGCCGAGCGCCCCACGCTGCCCACCGGCCGCGCGGCCGCCTGCCATCTGTCGGACGGGCAGAAGCAGTCCATCTTCATCGATCAGATCAAGCCCCGGCTGGGCTAGGGAGACGCAGAGACATGAGCGAGAACGTCACTCTGCCGAAGCAGCAGGATGCGACCGGCACAAGCCCCGGCGGTGAGCCGCTGCTCGCCGTCGAGGGCCTGAAGATGCACTTCCCGATCTACGGGGGGTTCCCCTTCAAGCGCAAGGTCGGCGCGGTCAAGGCCGTCGACGGCATCGACCTGACGGTGCACGCCGGCGAGGCCCTGGGCCTGGTCGGTGAGTCCGGCTGCGGCAAGTCCACCACCGGGCGCATGGTCACCCGGCTGCTGGAGCCGACCGAGGGCAAGATCCTCTACCAGGGCCGGGACATCGCCCACGCGGGCCGCAAGGAAATGGCGCCGATCCGGTCCGAGATCCAGATGATCTTCCAGGACCCGTATTCGTCGCTGAACCCGCGGCAGACCGTCGGCACCATCATCAAGAGCCCGATGGAGGTCAACGGGATCAACCCGCCCGGTGGCCGCGACAACAAGGTCCGTGAGCTGCTGGAGGTCGTGGGTCTCAACCCCGAGCACTTCAACCGCTTCCCGCACGAGTTCTCGGGCGGCCAGCGGCAGCGCATCGGCGTGGCCCGGGCCCTGGCGCTCCAGCCGAAGCTGATCGTCGCCGACGAGCCGGTCTCCGCGCTCGACGTCTCCATCCAGGCCCAGGTCGTCAACCTCCTGCAGAAGGTGCAGGAGGAGATGGGGATCGCCTTCCTCTTCATCGCCCACGACCTGGCGGTCGTCCGGCACTTCTCGCAGCGCGTTGCGGTGATGTACCTGGGCAAGGTGATGGAGATCGCGGACCGCGACGACCTGTACAACCGGCCCCGCCACCCGTACACCCACGCCCTGCTCTCGGCCGTGCCGGAGCCGGACATGGACGCGAACGCGCAGAAGGAGCGGATCCGCCTCTCCGGCGACGTGCCGTCTCCGATCATGCCGCCGTCCGGCTGCCGCTTCCGCACCCGCTGCTGGAAGGCGCAGGACAAGTGCGCGACGGAGGAGCCGCCGCTGGTGCGCCTCTCCGGCAACGGCGAGGGTCATCTGACGGCCTGCCACTTCCCGGAGGACCCGTCGACCGAGTCGCGGGCCGAGGACATCGTGCTCGACCCGGCGCTGGCCGCGCTGGAGGACCAGGCCGAGAAGAAGTAGCCGCGCCACGGCCGGGCCCCGGCCCGGTCCCGGCCTCCGGCCCCGGGCGCCCGCATCCCGCGGGCGCCCGGGGCCGTCTCCGTACCGCCGCGGCCTCGCCCGCCCGGTACGCTCCCGGGCCCGCGCGCGCGGGCCCGTTTGCGCCGCCTTTCCGTACCGACCGCGTACCGTCGGGCCGGCCGGTGCGCGGAAAAGGCGTTGCGGCGGTGTGTCCGTCCGCCCGACAGTGGGGGAATGACCACCCTTTCCGTACGCCCGGCCGTGCCCGGGGACGCCGAGGCGATCTGCGCCCTGCTGAACGCCGTCGACGTGATCGAGGTCGGGAAGCCCGAGACCGATCTGGTCGAGGTGACGGCCGATCTGACCCACCCCGAGGCGGACCTCCCGAACAACTCGTGGCTCGGCTTCCACGACGGCCGCCCGGTGGTCTACGGACTCCTCTGGGACGACTCCGGCGCCGAGCGCATCGACATCGACCAGTACGTCCTGCCCGAGCACCAGGAGGCGGCCGCCGCCGTCCTGGAGCTGATGGAGGAGCGGGCCCGGGCCAAGGCCGCGGCCAACGGCGCGGAGCGGGCCGTCGTCCACTTCCACCTCAACGCGACCCCGACCCTCGACACCGCCCTGCTGGTACGGCGCGGCTGGTCCACGGTCCGCCGCTACCACGCCATGGTCCGCTCCCTGGACCCGGCGACCGACACCGTCCCCGTCCCGCCGCCGGGCACCACCCTGCGGAACTGCCGGGACGAGGCCGACCGTCGGATCGCCCACGCGCTGCTTCAGGAGACCTTCGCCGAGCACTTCGACCACCAGGAGCGCTCGTACGAGAAGTGGCTCGCCGACCTCGGCGCGCTGGTCGACTGGGAGCTGGTGTGGATCGTCTCCCAGGACGGTGAGGGCGATGTGGCCGTGCTGGTCACCAGCAACCACCGGGAGGCGTACGGCTGGATCAACAGCCTCGGTGTCCGCAAGCAGGCCCGGGGCCGCGGTCTCGGTGGTCTGCTGCTCCGCCATGCCTTCGGGGTGTACGCGGGCCTCGGCCGCAATGCCCTCGGCCTGGGCGTGGACACCGACAACGAGACGGGCGCCCTGCGGCTCTACCAGGCCCACGGCATGGACCTGCACTTCGCGGTCGACACCTGGGAGGCCGTGCTTCCGGTCGCCCCGGCGGACCCGGCCGTCGCCCGGCCGGAGGGTGCGGGAGCCGCGGCAGCGGAGTGACGTCTCCTCCGTTCGGGTGAGCAGAAATGCGGTCTGCCCGATTTTGTGGGGATATTCGGTCCTGAGTGGGAGTGAGCGGGCTCAGGACCGAGGAGGCACTGGATGCGGGGAGCGCATGCCCTCAAGACCGCGGGCGGCACCCTCGCCGCCGTACTGGCGGCCACGGCGCTGACGGGCTGCGGCGGAGGGGTCTCCACCGGTGGCAGCGGCCCGGACGGCATCGTCAGCTCCTCCTGGGGCGATCCCCAGAACCCGCTGGAGCCCGCCAACACCAACGAGGTGCAGGGCGGCAAGGTCCTCGACATGCTCTTCCGCGGTCTCAAGCGGTACGACCCGCGGACCGGCGAGGCCAAGGACATGCTGGCGGAGCGGATCGACACCACCGACTCCATCACCTTCCACATCACCGTCAAGGACGGCTGGACCTTCAGCAACGGCGAGAAGGTCACCGCCGGCTCGTTCGTCGACGCCTGGAACTACGGCGCCTATCTGCGGAACGGCCAGAAGAACGCCTACTTCTTCGGCTATATCGACGGCTACGACCAGGTGCACCCGGCCGAGGGCGACCCCACCGCCACCACCCTCTCCGGGCTGACCGTCACCGGTGAGCGGACCTTCACCGTCCGGCTCAGCCAGAAGTTCTCCACCTGGCCCGACACCCTCGGCTACGCGGCCTTCGCCCCGCTCCCCAGGTCCTTCTACGACGACCACGCCGGCTGGCTCGCCAAACCCGTCGGCAACGGCCCGTACCGCGTCGCCTCGTACATCCGCGGCTCCCAGATGTCCCTGCGCCGCTGGGACGGCTACCCCGGCCCGGACAAACCCCTCAACGGCGGTGTCGACCTGCGGGTCTACATCGACAACAACACCGCCTACACCGATCTGGTGGCCGGCAATCTCGACCTCGTCGACGACGTCCCCGCCTCCCAGCTCCGGAATGTGAAGAAGGACCTCGGCGACCGCTACATCAACACCCCGGCCGGCATCATCCAGACCCTCGCCTTCCCCTACTACGACAAGCGGTGGAACACCCCGAACGGCTACAAGCTACGCACCGGCCTCTCCATGGCCATCAACCGCCCGAGCATCACCTCCCGCATCTTCCGCAACACCCGCACCCCCGCCAAGGACTGGACCTCGCCCGTCCTCGGCGTCGAGGGCGGCTTCAAGGACACCCTCTGCGGCGACTCCTGCGTCTACGACCCCGCCCGCGCCCGGCAGCTGGTCGAGGAGGGCGGCGGTATCCCCGGCGGCACCATGAAGATCTCGTACAACGCCGACACCGGCTCCCACAAGGAGTGGGTGGACGCCGTCTGCAACAGCATCAACAACGCCCTCCGCAACGACCGCGCCTGCCTCGGCAACCCCATGGGCACCTTCGCCGACTTCCGCAACCAGGTCACCCAGTCCAAGATGAGCGGCCCCTTCCGGGCCGGCTGGCAGATGGACTACCCCCTCATCCAGAACTTCCTCCAGCCGCTCTACTACACCGGCGCCTCCTCCAACGACGGCAAGTGGACCAACAGCACCTTCGACGAGCTGGTGGACCGAGCCAACGCCGAATCCGACACCGCGACCGCGGTCCGCACCTTCCAGCAGGCGGAGGAGGTGGTCCGCGACCAGATGGCGGCCATCCCGCTCTGGTACCAGAACGGCAGCGCCGGCTACGCCCCGCGCATCTCGAACGTCTCCCTCAACCCCTTCAGTGTCCCGGTCTACAACGAGATCAAGGTCGCCTGACGGCCGCCTTCGGGAGCCCCCATGGGACGTTATGTGATCCGGCGTCTGCTCCAGATGATCCCGGTCTTCTTCGGCGCCACCCTGCTCATCTTCCTGATGGTCAACGTGATGGGCGACCCCATCGCCGGGCTCTGCGGCCAGATCCAGTGCGACCCCGCCACCACCGCCCAGCTGCGCGCCGAGTACGGCCTCGACAAGCCCCTGTGGCAGCAGTACCTGACCTATATGGGCGATGTCTTCCGGGGCGACTTCGGCACCGCCTTCAACGGACAGCCCGTCACCGAACTGATGGCCGCGGCCTTCCCCGTGACCATCCGGCTCACCCTCGTCGCCATCTGCTTCGAGATCGTCATCGGCATCACCCTGGGCGTACTGACCGGCCTCCGCCGCGGCCGCCCGGTCGACACCGGGGTCCTGCTGCTCACCCTGGTCGTGATCTCCGTACCGACCTTCGTCACCGGCCTGCTGCTCCAACTGCTGCTCGGCGTCGAATGGGGCATCATCAAACCCGCCGTCTCACCCGGCGCCCCCCTCGACGAGCTGATCGTCCCCGGCCTGGTCCTGGCCTCCGTATCGCTGGCGTACGTCACCCGGCTCACCCGCACCTCCATCGCCGAGAACGCCCGCTCGGACTACGTCCGCACCGCCCGCGCCAAGGGCCTGCCGCGCCGCCGCGTCGTCACCCGCCATCTGCTGCGGAACTCCCTGATCCCCGTCGTCACCTTCATCGGCGCGGACATCGGCGCACTGATGGGCGGGGCCATCGTCACCGAGCGGATCTTCAATATCCACGGCGTCGGCTACCAGCTCTACCAGGGCATCGTCCGCCAGAACACCCAGACCGTCGTCGGCTTCGTGACCGTACTGGTGCTGGTCTTCCTGCTGGTCAACCTGCTCGTCGACCTGCTCTACGCCGTACTCGACCCGAGGATCCGCTATGCCTGAGCCGCAGTACGATCCCGACGGCGTCCTCGGCGGCGCGATCGCCCCCACCGGCGCGGGCGGCACCATGGACCTCGCCACCGAGGAAGGCGCCACCCTGGAGAAGGGCCCGGAAGGCCCCCCGGAGGGCACCGGGCCCGCCACGAAACCCCGCAGCCTCTGGTCCGACGCCTGGCGCGACCTCCGCCGCAATCCCGTCTTCATCGTCTCGTCGCTGATCATCCTCTTTCTGGTGATCATCGCGATCTGGCCGCAGTCCATCGCCTCCGGAAACCCCCTCGACTGCGATCTCGCCAAATCGCAGGAGGGCTCCCAGCCCGGCCACCCCTTCGGCTTCGACGGCCAGGGCTGCGACGTCTACACCCGGACCGTGTACGGCGCCCGGGCCTCGGTCACCGTCGGCGTCTGCGCCACCCTCGGCGTCGCCCTTCTGGGCTCCCTCCTCGGCGGCCTCGCCGGATTCTTCGGCGGCACCGGGGACGCCGTGCTCTCCCGGCTCACCGACATCTTCTTCGCCATCCCCGTCGTCCTCGGCGGACTGGTCCTGCTCTCCGTCGTCACCAGCAACACCGTCTGGCCCGTCATCGGCTTCATGGTGCTGCTGGGCTGGCCCCAGGTCTCCCGGATCGCCCGCGGTTCGGTGATCACCACCAAACAGAACGACTACGTCCAGGCCGCCCGCGCCCTCGGCGCCTCCAACAGCCGGATGCTGCTCCGCCATATCGCGCCCAACGCCGTCGCACCCGTCATCGTCGTCGCGACCATCGCCCTCGGCACGTACATCTCCCTGGAAGCGACCCTGTCCTACCTCGGTGTCGGCCTCAAACCCCCCACCGTCTCCTGGGGCATCGACATCTCGGCCGCCTCCCCCTATATCCGCAACGCCCCGCACATGCTGCTCTGGCCGGCCGGTGCCCTGGCGGTCACGGTGCTGGCGTTCATCATGCTCGGCGACGCGGTCCGCGACGCCCTCGACCCCAAGCTGCGCTGATGAGGAGTGCCGGAATGCTGCTCGAAGTCCGCGACCTCCAGGTCGAGTTCCGTACCCGCGACGGTGTCGCCAAGGCCGTCAACGGGGTCAGCTACGGCGTGGCCGAGGGCGAGACCCTGGCCGTGCTCGGCGAGTCCGGCTCCGGCAAGTCGGTCACCGCGCAGGCCGTGATGGGCATCCTCGACAGCCCGCCCGGCCGGATCGCCGGCGGCCAGGTGCTCTTCCGCGGCCGCGATCTGCTCACCCTCAAGGAGGACGAGCGGCGCCGGGTGCGCGGCGCGGAGATCGCCATGATCTTCCAGGACGCGCTCTCCGCCCTCAATCCGGTCCTCAGCGTCGGCGCCCAGCTGGCCGAGATGTACACCGTCCACCGCGGGACCAAGCGGAAGGAGGCCCGCGCCCGGGCCGTGGAGCTGATGGAACGGGTCGGCATTCCGGCCGCGGCCGAACGCGTCGGGGACTATCCGCACCAGTTCTCCGGCGGGATGCGCCAGCGCATCATGATCGCGATGGCGCTCGCCCTGGAACCCGCCCTGATCATCGCCGACGAACCCACCACCGCCCTCGACGTGACCGTCCAGGCCCAGGTCATGGAGCTGCTCTCGCGGCTCCGGGACGAGTCGGGCATGGGCCTGATCCTGATCACCCACGATCTGGGCGTCGTCGCGGACGTGGCCGACCGGATCGCCGTGATGTACGCGGGCCGGATCGTCGAGACCGCCCCCGTCCACGACATCTACCGGGCCCCCGCCCACCCCTACACCCGCGGACTCCTGGATTCCGTACCCCGGCTCGACCAGAAGGGCCGCGAGCTGTACGCGATCAGGGGGCTGCCGCCGAACCTGCTGCGGATCCCGGCGGGCTGCGCCTTCCACCCCCGCTGCCCGATCGCCCGGGACATCTGCCGGACGGATGTGCCACCGCTGTACGAGGCGGGGGAGGGCCGCTTCAGCGCCTGCCACTTCTGGCGCGAGACGCTCGGCGGCGCGGGAGGCGTACGGGGTACGCAGGGCCCCGGCGCCCCGCCCGGCCCCGCACCGGACCCGGCGTCGGGCCCCGCACCGGACCCGGCACCCGGTCCCGTGCCGGAGACCGGCACGGCGAGCGGCACGCCGAGTGATACGCCGAGTGATACGGCGAACGGTACGGACACCGGCCGCAGGGCCTCCGGAAGCGGCGGCGAGGAGGCGGACGGCCGTGACTGAGACCACCGCGCGCCCGGTCTCCGGCGCCACCACCGGAGAACCGCTCCTCGAAGTCCGCGGCCTGGCCCGCCACTACCCGCTCACCCGGGGCATCCTCTTCCGCCGCCAGGTGGGCGCCGTACGCGCCGTCGACGGCGTCGACCTCGACCTCCGGGCCGGCGAGACGCTCGGCATCGTCGGCGAGTCCGGCTGCGGGAAGTCCACCCTCGCCCGCATGCTCGTCCAGCTCGAACACCCCACCGCCGGGGAGATCCGCTACCACGGCGAGGACATCACCAAGCTCTCCGGCCGGGCCCTGAGGGCGGTGCGCCGCAACATCCAGATGGTGTTCCAGGACCCGTACACCTCCCTGAACCCCCGGATGACCGTGGGCGACATCGTCGGCGAGCCGTTCGACATCCATCCCGAGGCCGCGCCCAAGGGCGACCGGCGCCGCCGGGTGCGGGAGCTGCTCGACACCGTCGGTCTCGACCCCGACTACGTCAACCGCTACCCCCACCAGTTCAGCGGCGGGCAGCGGCAGCGCATCGGCATCGCCCGCGGCCTCGCGCTCCGCCCGGAGATCGTGGTCGCCGACGAACCCGTCTCGGCGCTCGACGTCTCCGTCCAGGCGCAGGTGGTCAACCTGCTGATGCGGCTCCAGCGTGAATTCGGTCTCAGCCTGGTGTTCATCGCCCATGACCTGTCGATCGTGCGCCATATCTCCGACCGGGTGGGTGTGATGTACCTGGGGCGGGTGGTGGAGCTGGGGCGCCCGGACGAGATCTACGACCACCCCACGCACCCGTACACCCAGGCGCTGCTCTCCGCCGTGCCCGTACCCGATCCGGAGGCACGGGCCCACCGCGACCGGATCATTCTCGGCGGAGACGTGCCGTCGCCCGCTCATATCCCGTCCGGCTGCCGCTTCCGTACCCGCTGCTGGAAGGCGCAGGAGCGGTGTGCGCTGGAGGTGCCGCTGCTGGCCGTTCCGGCGGAGTTCCGGCTGCTGCCGGAGGGTCCCGTACGGCACCCCTCGGCCTGCCACTTCGCCGCGGAGCGACAGGTGGTCCCGCCCGGCACCGAGCCCCCGGAGGAACCCGCACCCGGCCCTGGTACCAAGCCCCCGGAGAGCCCCGCACCCGGCCCCGGATCCGGCGCCGGATCCGGGGAGCCCGGGGAGGGTCCGGCCCCCGGGACTCCGCCGAACGGCTGACACTCTTTTACACAGGGGCAATGCGGTTGTCTCCGGGCCGATACACGGGCCGGGCACGCTGCGGGCGTGCGGCCGTGCGGGTGCCGTACCCCGGCCGGGGCCTCCTGGAGTGGCCCCGGCCAGCCCGCCCGCACGCCCGGCGACCCCGCCCCGCCGCCGGTTCCCGCTGATCCCACCGCCGGCCCTCCGCCGCGCCGTCCGGCCATGCGCGCCCCCGGACGGACGGGCCGGGGAAAAGTTCCGGCCAGATCGGATCCGCACCGCCGGGGAGGGTACGGGACGTGCCCCGGGCCCGCGGGCCCGGCGAACCGCGGCGTCCGCCGAGCCGTCCCCGCCGCGATCACGGCGGCCCGTCCCCGCCGTGGGCCGTTGCTCCCGCGAATTCCCGTACGGGGTACGGGGATCGGCCACGGCCCGTTCCCGGAAAGCCCCTTCCGGCCCTACCGTGGTGGGGTGGTCGTCGGGGCCGGGCACCCGCGGCTCGCCCTTCCGTTCGGTTCCGGACACCGAACGGGTCAAGGCCGCAAGGAAACCGTCCGGCGCCACGGTGAACACGCGTGGTGTGTCCGGGAGAAACCGCTGTCCAAGGGCGAACTGGCAGGGAGAGGAGCTGTGTTGACTTATGGTCAGTCCGTCGGAGCCGGCGCGTGTGCGCCCCCGTGTGCTGCCGTGCACCGACTGATGCGTTAGTACGGATAGTTATGATCCGTAGCGCGAGGTGGGTAGGAACCATCTGCGCGTGCAACCTGCCTGTCCTGCTGTCCCGACCGAGTATCTGTGGAGGTGAACCGCCGTGGCACTCTCAGTTTCGGCGGTGGTGCTGCTGGCGATCGTCGTCTTCCTGCTGGTCCGGAAGTCCGGGCTCAAGGGCGGGCATGCGGTTGTCTGCGTGTTGTTCGGTTTCTTCCTCGCCAGCTCGTCCTTCGAGCCGACGATCACGGATCTGACGACAAGCGTCGGCGACATGATCGGCGACCTGAAGTTCTGAACCGGGCTCCCGCCCGTGTGCGGGGGTCCTTCTTTTTGGCCGCTTCCGGGCTCGCGCCGGTCCTGCGCCCCCTTCGCGCCGGTCCCGCGCCGGTCCACCGTGCCCGTGCGGCGGCCCGTCCGTGTCCCCGATCCCTGCCGACCGCGGCCGGCTCCCCGCCGGTCCGCCGACCACCGGACGGGCCGGGCGGTCCCTCCCACCGGAGCCGCCCGCCGCCGGCCCCCGGCCCCGGCGGCCGCGCTTCGCCGACCCGGCCGTCCCACGGCCCGGAGTGCCCGGGATACCCGGGGTGCTCCGCATTCCGCCACGTCGTCCGGCCCGGACTCGTAGGCTGTCTCCATGAAGGATCTTTCCACCCGTCGTCTGCTCCTGGTGCACGCGCATCCGGACGACGAGTCGATCACCAACGGCGCCACGATGGCCCGGTACGCGGCCGGCGGCGCCCGGGTCACCCTGGTGACCTGCACCCTCGGCGAGGAAGGCGAGGTCATCCCGCCCGCCCTCGCGCATCTCACGGCCGACCGCGACGACTCCCTCGGCGAATACCGCACCGGTGAGCTGTCCGCGGCCATGAAGGAGCTGGGCGTCACCGACCACCGGTTCCTGGGCGGCCCCGGGCGCTACCGGGACTCCGGGATGATGGGCCTGCCGCAGAACCGCCGCGAGGGTGCCTTCTGGAACACCCCCGTCGACGAGGCGGCACCCCATCTCGTGGAGATCATCCGCTCCGTACGCCCCCAGGTCATGGTCACCTACGACCCCCGCGGCGGCTACGGCCACCCCGATCACATCCAGGCCCACCGGGTCGCCGTGCGCGCCGCCGAGCTGGCCGGTGAGCGGGCCTTCCGCCGCGACCTCGGCGATCCGTGGACCATCGCGAAGATCTACTGGACCCGGGTGCCGCGCTCCGTCGCCGAGGAGGGCTTCGCCAGGCTGCGGGCGGCCGGAACCGGCTTCCCCGGTGTCGCGGCGATCGACGACGTCCCCGGGGTGGTCGACGACGACCGGATCACCGCCGAGATCGACGGCGGCGCGTACGCGGAGCGGAAAGCGGCCGCCATGCGGGCGCACGCCACCCAGATCGCGGTGGACGGGCCGTTCTTCGCCCTCTCCAACGACCTGGGCCAGCCGATCTTCGCCACCGAGTACTACGAGCTGGCCCAGGGCGAGCCGGGAGTGCCGCGCGGCCGCCGCGAGGACGACCTCTTCGCCGGGATCCCGGAGGCCGCCGGCCCCGCCGTCCCGGGCACGGCCGGGGTGCCCGCGTGAGCGCCTCCCCCGGCACCGGACTGGCCCGGGACTGGTCGGCGCAGAAGCCGCGGCCCGGCCGGATCGCCGCGTACCTCCTGCTCGTACTGCTCGGCGCGGTCACCGGCATCGCCGGTTCACTCGTCCAGGCGGCCTGGTTCCCGGGCGGACTGCTGCTCGCGCTGCTGGCTGCCGCGGGCCTCTTCTACGGGGCCCGGACCGCCCTGGGCGGTCAGGCGGCCGTGGGCGCGGCCGCGGCCGGCTGGCTGGTCGCGATCGTGGCCCTGAGCCTCGGACGGCCCGAGGGCGACGCGCTGTTCGGCGCCGGGATCGGACCGCTGCTCTTCATCCTCGGAGGGATGGTTGTCGCTGTGATGTGCGCCACCCTCGGCCGGGTTCCGCAACCGGGCGGCGCCCCGGGGCGACTTGACGGGTGAGGCGTCCCGCGGACGCGGGGCCGGTGGACCGGAGCAGTGTCGCTCTCGGCGGCCGGGGGACCGTCCGGGCGTGCGGAAAAGGGCGTGACCGGGGCCGGGTCGCCCGGCGCGGTGCCCGAACCCCCGCCCGTACGGGGCGTACTGATGGCCGCGGTGGACCGGCAGTCGTACGCGGAGTGGTGGAACAGGGCCGATCCGGTGCCCTTTCCACGGTCGCGGCATGCGTGTCACCGGCGGCCAGTATGGTGGTGCGCGCCGCCGAGCCGCCCAGAGCACGAGGACCACAGTAAGAGACGGGCGGCGGAGCCAACCGGGAGATCCTGCTTTGAACCGTGAAACTGACAGTTCGTCCTCCGGGCCCCAGGGGCGCGGTGGGGCCGCCTATCCCTCGGGTACACCGCCGTACGGGTCCGCCCCGTTCGCGGGCGGGGCGGCGGCCGGTGCCGACGGCGAGCCGAAGCCGGACGCGGCCAAGTCCGAGCCCAGGACCGAGACGACGATCACCACCCGCATCCGGATCAACATCCCCGGGTCGCGGCCGATCCCGCCCGTCGTGATGCGCAAACCGGCCGGAGAGCCGGGTGCCGGGGCCGCGGCCGACGCGCCCGCGGCACCCGGCGCACCCCGCGCCGAGGCGGCGGCCGAGCGTACGGCCGCGATGCCGGTGCCCTCCTTCGACGGTCCTGACGCGGGCGCGCCCGCCGCCCCGGGCGACAAGGCGGCGAACGACTGGTTCGCTCCCCGCAAGTCCGGGACCAACGGCGCGGGCCTGAAGGTGCCGGGCGGTCCGGACGGATCCGGTACGCCGGGCGGTGCCCCGGCCGGCCCCGCCGGTGCCGCGCCGGGTGGTTCCGGCGGTACGGGCGCACCCGGCGGTTCCGGCGGGGGCCGGCCGCACAGCGCGCTCAGCGAGCTGGGCGGCGCGCCGGGGGCCGGTACGTCCGCGCCCGCCGGCTTCGCCCCCGGCCCCGGCACTCCGCCGCACGGCACCCGTGCGGTGCCCGGTGCCGGTCCCGACGGGCCGACGACCGGCCCGGCGCGCGGCGCCATGCCGGTCGGCGCGGGCGCACCCGTGCACGCGGGCGCCGTCG
Organism: Streptomyces sp. NPDC003691; assembly: GCF_053981115.1. Taxonomy (NCBI): domain Bacteria; kingdom Bacillati; phylum Actinomycetota; class Actinomycetes; order Kitasatosporales; family Streptomycetaceae; genus Streptomyces; species Streptomyces sp. NPDC003691. The sequence continues at coordinate 27,430 of NZ_JBSFNQ010000081.1, forward strand.
CCGCGCCGCCGCGGATGTCCGACGACACCGCGGTCCTCACCCCGCAGCGCCCTGCCCCGGCCCCGGCCGCCGGTGCGGGCGGTCCCGCGGGCCATGTCTCCGGCGACACGCTCAGCAGCGGGATGCCGGTCGTCCGGCCCGGCACGGACGCGCCGTTCCCGGCGGGTCCCGGTCCGGCCGGCGGCCCCTCCGGACCTTCCGGTACGGACCGGAGCGCCGCCCCGGCGGCCTCGCCCGAGGCCCCCGCCCCGGCGCCCCGCCCGGCGGCGCCCGCCAAGAAGGGCCGCTCCAAGCTGGCCCTGCTCGGCGTCGGCGTGGTCGTTCTGGGCAGTCTCGCCTACGGTGCCGGGCTGCTGCTGAACCACTCCGACGTACCGAAGAGCACCACGGTCCTCGGCGTCGACATCGGCGGCGGCACCCGTGAACAGGCGATCGACAAGCTCCAGGGCGCCCTGGGCAAGCGCGCCGCCACTCCGCTCCAGCTCTCGGTCGGCGGCAAGAACGTCTCCCTGGCGCCGGACAAGGCGGGGCTCTCGTTCGATGCCCAAACCACCGTGCGCAATGCGGCCGGCAGCGACTACAACCCCATGTCGGTGATCGGCTCCCTCTTCGGCGGCGCGCGGGTCGCCGAGCCGGAGATCGTCATCGACGAGGAGAAGCTGCGGGTGGCCCTCGCCGATCTGGCGGGCAACTCCGGCTCGGCCGTCGAGGGCACGATCAGGTTCGAGCCCGGGAAGATCACGGTCGTGCCCGGCAAGGCCGGTCAGGGCATCGACGTCAACGGCTCGCTGACGATGGTCAAGGACGCCTACCGGGCCCAGGTCGAATCCGGCCGTCCGAACGTCGTCAAGCTGCCCGTCGCCGACCTTCAGCCGTCCATCGGCGCGGCCGAGCTGGCCCGGGCCAAGAAGGAGTTCGCCGACCCCGCGATGTCCGGTCTGATCACCATCAGGGCGGGCGGCCAGAAGATCGACTTCGGCCCGCAGCGCTCGCTGCCGCGCATCCTCTCCATGAAGGCCGTGAACGGCAAGCTGGTGGAGGCGTACGACGAGAAGGCCATCGAGGAGCTGGTGGGCGGCACCTTCCAGGGTGTCCTGATCACCAAGGCGGACGGGAAGAAGGCGCAGGTCACCGCCGCCGACATCGCCAAGGCGATGGGGCCCGCACTGCGCGGCAAGACCCCGCAGGAGCGAACGGTGGAACTCGGCCGCGACCAGGGCTGACGACCGGACCGCAGCCGACGGCTCCGCTCCCGCACCGGGGGCGGAGCCGCCGTCGTTTGCCCCCCTTTCCCGCCGTTGCCGTCGTTTCCCGCCGGGGGCGCCGGGGAGAGTTCTGCGCGGTGCCCGGGTTCGCGGCGGCCCGCACCGGCACCGCGACGGCCCGCTTCCGCGCCGGTCCCGCGGACGGGCGGCCTGCCGCAAGTCACGGGGCGCTACCGGGTCTCGGCCCGCGCCATGGACACGGCGAGCACGGCGAGCACGGCGGACACGGCGGGCCGCACCCGCACCCGGCCGGGACCACCCGCGGCGGTCAGTTCAGCATTGCCCGTGCCGCCCTCGCCCGCCCCCGGACCGACTCCGCGGTCGACGGCTCGGCCATCGCGACCACCTCCGCGTACGCGTCCAGCTCGGCGGCCCCGGCCAGGAAGTCGCCCCGCTGGACCAGGAGCTGGGCGCGCTCGTAGCGCAGCCGGGCCGGATGGGAGGGCAGCAGCAGGGAGAGGTCCACGGCCCAGAGCGCCACGTCCGAGCGCTCCGGGCGGGCCGTGGCCCAGGCGCGGATGTTGTTGAGGATGCGGACGACCACGTCCTGAGCGGGGGCGGGCTTCAGCATCGACGGTTCGAGCCGGGCTCCCGTCGCCCCCGCGACCAGCAGGGACGCATCCGAGTGCGACAGCAGCCGGCCGCCCGCGAAGGGGTCCGCCAGGACCTGTTCCTCCGGGTCGCCGAAGCCGACGACGAAATGACCGGGCAGTGCGACCCCGTACACCGGGGCACCCGCCCGCCGCGCCACCTCCACCCAGACCGCCGAGAGCAGGATCGGCAGCCCGCGGCGGCGCCGCAGCACCTCGTGGAGCAGTGACGACTCCAGCAGCCGGTAGTCCGCCGGGGTGCCGTGGAAACCGAGTTCGCCGCCGAGCAGCCGCTCCAGGGCGGTCGCCCAGGCCGTGGGCGTACGCAGCCCGTACGGCAGCAGTCCCGCCAGCCGGTCCAGTTCGATCTGGGCGGCGTCGATCGCCGTGTCGTCGGCGGCGCCGTCGGCGACCGCGCCCAGCAGCAGGCAGAGCTGCGACAGGTCGGGCTGCCCGGCCCGGGCCTCGTCGGCGAACCGGCGCCGGTGGCCCGCCGGGTCGGCGGAGGCGGCTGAGTCGTCGTGCATGGACCACTCGTACCCGGCCGCCCCCCGCCGCGTCCACTCACCGGGCGCGCGAGCCCCGCCGCGGTCTGCGTACGACCCGATTTGCGCGGTAGCCGGTGTCGGTACGGCCCGGTTTGGGTACGGCCCGCTTGCGTACGGCCGGGCTTGCGCGGTGGCCGGTGTCGGTACGGCCGGGTTCGCGTGGTGGCCGGGTTCGCGTGCGGCCGGGTGGTGCGTACCCCGGCCCCGCTTCCGGCCGGCCCGCGCGGCGGCCCCGGGTCAGTCCCGCGGCGCGCGGTAGTGGTGGTAGCTGTGGTGCGTGGTGAAGCCCATGCCCGCGTAGAGCGCGCCCGCCGCCGTGTTCTCCGTCTCGACCTGGAGCCAGGCCGCCGAGGCGCCTTCGTCGAGCGCCCGGCGGGCCAGTGCCGTCATCACGGCCCGGGCCAGCCCGCGTCGCCGGTACGCCGGGTCGACCTCGACCGCCATAAAGCCGGCCCAGCGGCCGTCGACGACACAGCGCCCGATCGCCACCGGGGTGTCGCCGACGGCGGGTCCGGGCCCGTGGCCGGGCCCGGCAGGACCGGAGGCACCACTCGGGCCGGTGCCCGGCCCGGCACCGCGAGCACCGCCGCCCGCGCCGGGCTCCGCCGGGACCGAGGCGAACCAGACCGACGGCCCGCTCTCCAGCACCCGGAGCATCGCCGGAGCCGCCCCGCCCCCGGCCCGTCCGTAGCGCCGCAGCCAACCCCCGTCCGGCCCGCCCGGGTTCCGGTCCAGGACGACCCGGGACACGTCCGCGTCGAGATCGGCAACCGGCGCCAGCCCCCCGATCCGTACGTCCGCCGACACCTCACGGGTCCAGCCGCGCTCCTCCAGCGCCGCGCAGAGCACCTCCTGCGTACCGGCCGCACCCGTGGCGGCCTGGATGTACGCGGGCAGGGACCGCGCCGCGTACCAGGACCGCACCCGGTCGAGCGCCTCGTCCAGCGGTACGCCCGGATCGCCGAGTGCCAGCGCCGAGTTGGCCCGCCGGGTGAAGCCGGACGCGGCACGCAGCTCCCACTCGCCGAGCCGTTCGCTCTCCAACGGCCGCCAGGCCCGGGAGGCCACCCGCGTCAGCTCCGCGAAATCCGCCGCGGGGCCGCGCCGCCGGGCCGGGGCGGCGGGCACGGTCTTCCCCGCGACCAGCGAGGCTTCCGGCACCCGCACCACCTCGCCGGTGCGCCGTGTGATCACCAGCACGCCGCCGCCGGTCCCCGCCGCGCCCTCCGTGCTCTCCTTTTCGTCCCAGGATGTGAGAACCCCGACCACGTCCGTGAACGTCCCGGACCCCTCCGAGGGATCGACCAGGCGTCGGATTGATACCCGTTTGCCCACGTCAAGGGGTGTAATACGGACTTCGAGCCGTCCCGCGCCGGTGATTTCCACTGCTCTGTGCGCCCCTCCTGTTCGGATCGTCCCCGAGAACGGAGATACTAGGGGCGGGCATCGACGACGCCGCGCTCCCGCGCAAGCCACAGCCCTATCGAGGAGGAACGACAGCGTGACCTACGTCATCGCGCAGCCTTGTGTCGACGTCAAGGACAAGGCCTGCATCGAGGAGTGCCCCGTCGACTGCATCTACGAGGGTTCCCGGTCCTTGTACATCCACCCCGACGAGTGCGTCGACTGTGGTGCCTGTGAGCCGGTCTGCCCCGTCGAGGCGATCTTCTACGAGGACGACACGCCGGAGGAGTGGAAGGACTACTACAAGGCGAACGTCGAGTTCTTCGACGAGCTGGGCTCCCCGGGCGGCGCCTCCAAGCTGGGTCTGATCGAGCGCGACCACCCCTTCGTCGCCGGTCTGCCGCCGCAGAACCAGTAAGCGGCGGTCGGCGGCCCCGCCGATCACCACACTGCCGGTCCCGTACGGTCGACGTCCGTACGGGACCGTCGCGTTTCCCGGCCCGCCTCCGGACCCCTTCGTACGAGTACGAGAGAGAGAACAGCCCGTGTCCGCAGCCCCGTCCACGCCTCCGACCAGCCCCGGCTCCGGCACGGGTCCCGGCGCCGGGGGAGACTCCCGCCGTGTCTCGTCGCGTCTGCCCGTCTTCCCCTGGGACCGGCTGGAGCCGTACAAGGCGACCGCGGCGGCCCACCCCGACGGCATCGTCGACCTCTCGGTCGGCACGCCCGTCGACCCCGTTCCCGGGCTGGTCCAGCGGGCGCTGGTGGCCGCGGCCGACTCGCCCGGCTACCCCACCGTGTGGGGCACGCCCGCGCTGCGGGACGCGCTGGCGGAGTGGGCCGGCCGGCGGCTCGGCGCGGCCGGGGCCGGACACCGCAACGTCCTGCCCGTGGTGGGCTCCAAGGAACTGGTCGCCTGGCTGCCCACCCAGCTGGGCCTGGGCCCCGGCGACCGGGTCGCCTATCCGCGGCTGGCCTATCCGACGTACGAGGTCGGCGCCCGGCTCTGCGGGGCGACACCCGAGGTGTACGACGACCCCACCGAACTCGACCCGGCCGGGCTGAAGCTGCTCTGGCTGAACTCGCCGTCTAACCCCACCGGGCGGGTGCTCGCCAAGGACGAGCTGATCCGGATCGTGGCCTGGGCCCGCGAGCACGGTGTTCTCGTCTTCAGCGACGAGTGCTATCTGGAGCTGGGCTGGGAGGCCGAGCCGGTCTCCGTGCTCCACCCGGAGGTGTGCGGCGGCTCCTTCGACGGTCTGGTCGCCGTCCACTCGCTCTCCAAGCGGTCCAATCTGGCGGGCTACCGGGCCGCGTTCGCGGTGGGCGACGAGGCCGTCCTCGGCGAGCTGCTGGCGATCCGCAAGCACGGCGGCATGATGGTCCCGTCGCCGGTACAGGCCGCGACGGTGGCCGCCCTCGGCGACGACACGCATGTCGCGGAGCAGCGCGCCCGCTACGCGGCCCGGCGCACCGCACTGCGCACCGCCCTGGAGGGGCACGGCTTCCGGATCGAGCACTCGGAGGCCAGCCTGTATCTGTGGGCGACCCGGGGCGAGTCCTGCTGGGACACGGTCGCGCACCTGGCGGACCTGGGCATCCTGGTGGCGCCCGGCGACTTCTACGGCGAGGCGGGGGAGTCCTTCGTACGGGTGGCGTTCACGGCCACGGACGAGCGGGTCGCGGCGGCCGTGAAGCGGCTGACGGCCGCGGGCTGACGGGCCCGGACCCGCGCCGGCGGGGTGCCCGGATACAGCAGGGGTGCCCGGATACGGCGGGGTGCCTCCGCCGTCTTTCCGGCCGCCGGGCCGGTCTTCTTCGCCGAGGGGGTGGCGGACGGT
>NZ_JBSFNQ010000082.1:0-32875 GCF_053981115.1 Streptomyces sp. NPDC003691
AGCACCGCCATATCCCGCGCCGCGCTCTCCGCCGCGGGGTCCCCCTCCCGTACCGGCTCCCCCATCAGGACGGCCATCAGGGCATCGCTCCCGGCGGTCTCGTTGTGCCTGTCGTGCATCTCACACCACCTCGTCCGTACGGAGCCGCTCCCGCATCGCCTTCGCCGCCGTGTGCAGCCGGCTCTTGACCGTTCCCTCGGGCACCCCCAGTTCGAGCGCTATCTGCGGCACGGTCAGATCCGCGTAGAAGCGCAGCACCAGTACCTGTCGCTGGGCCGCGGGCAGCGCGTCCAGACCCTCGGCGACGGTCAGCGCCAGCAGCCTGGCCTCCTGGCCGCCCTGGGCTTCCGGGTTCCACACCTTCAGCGCCGCCAGCCGGGCCGCGGTCCGCTCCAGCCGCCCCCGGGTGCGGTGCCAGTCGGCCGCGAGGTTGGAGGCGACAACGGCGGCCCATGCCCCCACGTCCCGCGGCGGGTCCTCGCCCTTCGCCCGCCGTTCCAGCAGCCGCAGCCGGATCTGCTGCACCCCGTCCTGAAGCTCGGACCGGGGCACCCCGCCGAGCGCGAGCACCGCGCTCACCCGGCTGACCTGCGCCGGGGCGAGCGGGTCCACTCCACCGTCCGCGACCGCCAAGACTTCCTCCCCAAACCCGCGTTTCCCCTGTGACGCGGGACGGGGGTGAAACGTTCGGAGGAATTCCGGACGGCCGGCCGGGACCGCGAGCGGGACCTCCGGCGAAAGCCCCGGAAATCCCGCAAACAGGACTGCCGACGTGTTCCGCTCGTCACACGTCCCGCCCCTTGGACAATGGACTGGACAAGTCGGCCGTGGGCACACGCATCATGGAGCGGCATCCCAGAACGTACGAAGGAGTTTCCGTGAGGGTCGGAATCGTCGGAGCCACCGGTCAGGTCGGCACAGTCATGCGCAGGATCCTCGCCGAGCGGAAGTTCCCGGTGACGGAGCTGCGGCTGTTCGCCTCGGCCCGGTCGGCGGGCTCGACGATCACCTGGGAGGGCCGGGAGATCACCGTCGAGGACGCGGCCGTCGCGGACTACACGGGCCTCGACATCGTCCTCTTCTCCGCGGGCGGCGCGACCTCCCGGGCCCTGGCCGAGAAGGTCGCGGGCCAGGGCGCCGTAGTGATCGACAACTCCTCCGCATGGCGGATGGACCCGGCCGTGCCGCTGGTGGTGTCCGAGGTCAACCCGCACGCGATCCGGAACCGCCCCAAGGGCATCGTCGCCAACCCGAACTGCACCACCATGGCCGCGATGCCGGTACTGAAGCCGCTCTCCGAGGAGGCCGGTCTGGTCTCCCTGGTCGCCACCACCTACCAGGCGGTGTCGGGCTCCGGCGTGGCCGGGGTCGCCGAGCTGGACGGCCAGGTCAAGGCGGTCGCGGAGGACGCTCCGGCGCTCACCCACGACGGTGCGGCGGTCGACTTCCCCGAGCCGGGCGTCTACCAGCGCCCCATCGCCTTCAACGTGGTCCCGCTCGCGGGCAACCTCGTCGACGACGGCTCCGCCGAGACCGACGAGGAGCAGAAGCTGCGGAACGAGTCCCGGAAGATCCTGGAGCTGCCGGAGCTCAAGGTCTCCGGCACCTGTGTCCGGGTCCCCGTCTACTCGGGCCACTCCCTCCAGGTCAACGCCCGCTTCGAGCGCGCGCTGAGCCCGGAGCGCGCCCGTGAGCTGCTGTCCGGCGCGCCGGGCGTGGAGCTGTCGGACATCCCGACCCCGCTCCAGGCCGCGGGCCGGGACGCCTCGTACGTGGGCCGGATCCGGGCCGACGAGACCGTCGAGCACGGTCTCGCGCTCTTCCTCTCCAACGACAACCTGCGCAAGGGCGCGGCGCTGAACGCGGTCCAGCTGGCGGAGCTGGTCGCGGACGAGCTGTCCGCCGGGCGGTAACCGCCGGCGCGGAGCGGTGGGTGACAGGACCGGCCCCGGGAGTACGTTCCCGGGGCCGGTCCTTTCGTACGGGAGCACCCCCGCTTTCCGCGCGGCGCAGGCGCCGAGCCGTACGGAGAAGGCGCCCCGCGCCTTTCGTACGGGAGGGACACCCTGCGCCCTGCCGTGCCGCCGCCCGCGCCCCGGGGTGCCGGACACGGCTCAAGGCATCGCGCCCCGGGGTGACGGGGGTGCCAGGTGCCGGGACTGCCGGCCGCGGCTCAGGCCGGCGCGTCCGGCGGGGCGCAGCGCGAGCGGGCCAGGACGAACGCGGCGAGCAGCGCCGGGCCGCCCGCGAGCAGCAGGGGTGCCGTGGCGGACCAGCGGTCCATGGCCGCGCCGCCGCCCGCCGCGCCCAGGGCGATGGACGCGTTGAAGACGCCCGCGCAGAGACCGGACACGGCCTCCCGGTCCCCGGGCGCCGCCGCGAGCATCCAGTGCTGTGCGGAGACGGAGAGCCCTCCGTACGCCAGTCCCCAGAGCACCAGCAGCCCCACGGAGAGGGGTGCGCTCGTTCCGGTGAGGGAGAGCGGCGGGACCACGACGGCGAGGGCGGTGGCGACGGTGAGCAGGGCGCGGCGCGGCGAGCGGGCGGACACCGCGCCGCCGAGGAAGTTCCCGGCGACGCCCGCGACCCCGTAGAGGAGCAGCAGTCCGCCGATGGCCCCGGCGGGGACCCCCTCGACATCCTCCAGGACGGGCCTGACATAGGTGTACGCGGCGAAGTGCCCGCTCACCAGGAGGGTGACGGCGACGAGTCCGGTGCGGACGGCGGGGGTACGGGTCAGCGCGGCCGTCTCCCGGGGGCGTACGGCCCGCTCCGGGGGCAGCGGCGGCAGCAGCAGGCGCAGCGCCACCGCGACCGCGAGGGCGAGTGCGGCGACCGCGGCGAAGCCCCACTCCCAGCGGGTGAGGTCGCCGATGAGGGCGCCCGCGGGTATGCCGAGGACGGATGCGACGGCGATGCCGCTGAAGACGACTGCGGTGGCGCGTCCGGCGGCGGCCGGGGGCACCAGCCGGTGGGCGAGTCCGGCGGCGATCGCCCAGACTCCGCCGATGGCGACCCCGACCGCGATCCGGGCGGCGAGCAGCACGCAGAAGCCGGGGGCGAGCGCGGAGACCGCGTTGGCGAGGGCGAGGAGGAGCAGCAGCCCGGTCAGGACGCGGCGCCGGTCGGCGCGGCCGGCGACGGCGGGTAACAGGGGGGCGCTGAGCGCGGCGACGATGCCGGGGAGGGTGACCGCGAGACCCGCGGTGCCCTCGGAGACCCCGAGGCCGCCGCTCATCGGGCTGAGCAGTCCGACGGGCAGCATCTCGCTGGTGACGACGGTGAAGGTGGCGGCGGCGACGGCGAACACCGCGGCCCGGCCGCCGTGCCGGGTACGGGGCGGTCGCGGGGGCGCCCCCTGGAAGAGGTCGGTGGTCATGCACCCAGCCTTCGCCGGTCGGTCCCGGGGGACAACGACGGCTGTCCTATCCCGCCATGAACGGCCGGGCATCCGGTCCGCGGCCCCGGGCCGGGCCCCGCCCCCGGCGCATCCGGAATTCCCGCCGGGACCGGCCGTCCGGCCGCTCCCCTGCTCCCGGCCCGTACCGGCACGGCGGACCGGAATCCGGTCACCCGGGCGCGGCGGCCGAGGGGGCGGTCCGTACGCCCCTGTCTGCCGCCCGCCCGGGGGTCCGGCTCCGGGGCCCCGGAATCATCGCGTCCGGCCTTCGTCCGCCCTCCGTCCGGCCGGCCGCCGGGCCAGGGCACCGGCACCGCGGCCCGGTGTCGGCTGGCGGACCGTCAGCGGCGTACCTCGAAGTGGAAGCAGCCGTGCTCCACCGCTCGGACATGCACCAGGGCGACCGCCGGGTCCGCGAAGGCCCGGTCCAGGGCCGCGTCGAAGCCGCCGTCCGGAGCGTCGGACAGCTCCAGCAGGCTGCCGCCCGCGATCCGGCCCCGGGCATCGTAGCGGCGAAGCACCCGCAGGGCGCCGGTACGGGCGAAGGGGTAGCCGGTGGCGCCGGGCGCTTCGGGGGCCGGGCCGCCGCAGTCCTCGGCGTGGATGTACACCGGGCCCTGTTCGTCGTACGCGCCCGGTTCGGCCCCGTTCTCGGCGGCCCAGCGGCGCAGCGGGGCGTACGAGACCAGGGCGAGGGTCTCGCCGGGGCGGCTCTTGCGCAGACAGCACCGGAGCGGGGCGCCGCCGAGGCCGTCGGTGAAGGGCGCGCAGGGCCGTCCGGCGTCGTCGGTGGTGCGGAGGAGGGCGAGGACGGCGGGTTCGACGGGCAGCGGCCGGTACCGGGCGGCGGTCGCCCGCTCCCCGGCCGCCGCGCCGGCCGCCGGTGCCCCGGCCCGCCCGGTCGTCGCCGCAGCCGTCCCCGCCATCCCCATCACCGTCTCCGTAACCGTCCCCGTCACCGCCGTCGTCCCCGGGTGCTGTTGTGTCGCCTGTGTCGTCATGGGGAGAGCCTGACCCTCCGTGCCACGCAAGTCCGGCGGATATCGGACATCGCGTCCCGGTCCCCGGAGCGGCGCTCCGTCCGGCCGCCGCCGCGCACGCGGGGAGTACTCGGCGGCGCCCGGCCGGGCCCCATGGAAGGATGGCCGCAAACACCACATAACCGAGGAGACACCGCGTGCCTGGCACGAATCTGACCCGCGAGGAGGCGCAGCAGCGGGCGCGCCTGCTCACGACCCACGCGTACGAGATCGAGCTCGACCTCAGCGGCGCCCAGGAGGGCGGCATCTACCGCTCCGTGACGACCGTGCGCTTCGACTGTGCCGAGGCGAACGCCCACTCGTTCATCGACCTGGTCGCCCCGGCGGTGCACGAGGTCGTGCTGAACGGGAAGCGGCTCGACGTCGCGGCCGTCTTCCGGGACGCGCGGATCGAGCTGAACCATCTCCACGAGGGCGCGAACGAGCTGACGGTCGTCGCGGACTGCTCGTACACGAACACCGGCGAGGGCCTGCACCGCTTTGTGGACCCGGTGGACCAGCAGGCGTACCTCTACACCCAGTTCGAGGTGCCGGACGCCCGCCGGGTCTTCGCCAACTTCGAGCAGCCGGACCTGAAGGCGACGTTCCAGTTCACCGTGAAGGCCCCGGAGGGCTGGACCGTGATCTCGAACTCCCCGACGCCGGAGCCGGTGGACAACATCTGGCGGTTCGAGCCCACCCCGCGGATCTCGACCTACATCACGGCGCTGATCGCGGGCCCGTACCACGCGGTGCACAGCTCCTACGAGAAGGACGGCCAGTCGGTGCCGCTGGGCATCTACTGCCGGCCGTCGCTGGCGGAGTTCCTGGACTCGGACGCGATCTTCGAGGTCACCCGGCAGGGCTTCGACTGGTTCCAGGAGAAGTTCGACTACGCGTACCCCTTCGCCAAGTACGACCAGCTCTTCGTGCCGGAGTTCAACGCGGGCGCGATGGAGAACGCGGGCGCGGTGACCATCCGCGACCAGTACGTCTTCCGCTCGAAGGTGACGGACGCGGCGTACGAGGTCCGTGCCGAGACGATTCTGCACGAGCTGGCCCATATGTGGTTCGGCGATCTCGTGACCATGGAGTGGTGGAACGACCTCTGGCTCAACGAGTCGTTCGCCACCTACACGTCCATCGCCTGCCAGGCCGCCGCGCCGGGCTCGCGCTGGCCGCACTCGTGGACCACGTTCGCCAACTCCATGAAGACCTGGGCGTACCGCCAGGACCAGCTGCCGTCGACCCACCCCATCATGGCGGAGATCCGTGATCTGGACGACGTCCTGGTCAACTTCGACGGCATCACCTACGCCAAGGGCGCCTCGGTACTGAAGCAGCTGGTGGCGTACGTCGGCGAGGACGCCTTCTTCACCGGCGTGCAGTCGTACTTCAAGGCGCACGCCTTCGGCAACACCCGGCTGAGCGATCTGCTGGGCGCGCTGGAGAAGACCTCCGGGCGCGATCTGCGGACCTGGTCGCAGAAGTGGCTGGAGACGGCCGGCATCAATATCCTCCGTCCGGAGGTCGAGGTCTCCGCCGACGGCGTGATCACCTCGTTCGCCGTTCGGCAGGAGGCCCCCGCGCTGCCCGCCGGGGCGAAGGGCGAGCCGGTGCTCCGGCCGCACCGCATCGCGATCGGCTTCTACGACCTCGGCGACGCGGGCAAGCTGGTCCGCCGCGAGCGGATCGAACTGGACGTGGACGGCGAGCTGACCGCCGTACCGCTGCCCGCGGGCACCGTACGGCCCGCGGTGATCCTGCTCAACGACGACGACCTGTCGTACGCCAAGGTCCGGCTGGACGAGGCGTCGCTGAAGTTCGTCACGGCGCACCTGGGCGACTTCGCCGAATCGCTGCCGCGCGCCCTGTGCTGGGCCTCGGCCTGGGACATGACCCGCGACGGCGAGCTGCCGACCCGCGACTACGTCGCGCTGGTGCTCTCCGGCATCGGCAAGGAGAGCGACATCGGTGTGGTGCAGTCGCTGCACCGCCAGGTGAAGCTGGCGATCGACCTGTACGCGGCGCCCGCCTCCCGCGAGGAGCTGCTCGAGACCTGGGCCGGGGAGACCCTGTCCCGGCTGCGGGCGGCGCAGCCGGGCAGCGACCACCAGCTGGCGTGGGCCCGGGCGTTCGCGGCGGCGGCCCGTACCGAAGGACAGCTCGAACTGCTCGCCGGACTGCTCGACGGCAATGCCTCCGTCGAGGGCCTGGTCGTCGACACCGAGCTGCGCTGGGCGTTCGTGGAGCGGCTGGCCGCGACGGGCCGGATCGACGAGGCCGCCATCGAGACGGAGTACGAGCGCGACCGTACGGCGGCGGGCGAGCGCCATGCGGCGACCGCGCGCGCCGCGCGTCCGACGGCCGAGGCCAAGGCCGAGGCATGGGCGTCGGTGGTGGAGCGCGACGATCTGCCGAACGCCATGCAGGAGGCTGTGATCGGGGGCTTCGTCCAGTCCGACCAGCGCGCGCTGCTGGCGCCGTACACGGAGAAGTTCTTCGCGGCGGTCAAGGGTGTGTGGGAGTCCCGCAGCCATGAGATGGCCCAGCAGGTCGCCATCGGGCTCTACCCCTCGCTCCAGGTCGAGCGGGCGACGCTCGACGCGACGGACGCCTGGCTGGCGGCGGCCGAGCCCAACGCGGCGCTGCGGCGGCTGATCTCCGAGTCCCGCTCGGGTGTGGAGCGGGCGCTGCGGGCGCAGGCGGCCGACGAGGCGGCGGCCGCGGAGCGCGGCTGACATCACGGCAGCGGCGGGCCCGGTACGGACTCCGGACGGACTTCCGTACCGGGCCCACCGTCGTGACCAGCAGTAACAGCGTGGGACAGCGGGATATGACCGCGGCAACGCGACCACGGCCGAATCCTTGTCGATCATGCGGCGAACGGCCGCCGAGGACACCGGAATCACTGCTTCCACCTGGGCGGCCGGTTGGCCGGTTGCCCTCTTGCACACCCGGGCCCGGCGACCGGAACGGACCGGTCCGGCACCGCCGTCCCGACGGCGCGGCACCCGCGCGCACCGCCGGGACGGATATTCCGCGCGGGCGCGCGCTCCCGGAGGTCCGGTACCGCTCAGCGGACTCGAACAGACGCCCGGGGGCGCGATTTCCCGGCCCCGAACCCGTACTCCGGGCCCGTACCGGCGTCCACCCACCCTCACCGGATGGGACCGAACACCAGGTCAGCGAGGGGGAACCGACCCCGTCCACGGATTCCGCTTCACCGCTGGACACCCCGGCGGCGCCCCCTGCGGCGCGGCCGTCGCCCACCATGGCGTCCCCATCCCCCACGATGGCCGAAAACAGTCGCTCGATTGTCCACTGTGCAGGCCGCGGGCCCCTGGCCGATTCGCAACGCACACATCGCGCCAATCATTGACCTAGAGTCACGAACCGTAAGCGGACAGGGATATGCTTCCGGACCGTCGTCCTATGATCATTCCCGTTCCGATGGTTTGAGGGTGCTGATGGTCCGACAGAAAACGTCGACCGGAAGTCCGCGGAGCGCGGCCTCTTTCGTTTGGCTCGTGCCCGTAGTCGTCACCGCCGTTGCCGCCGCCACCGCCGCGTCCCTGGTGTCCCCGTCCGCGCGCTCCGCCGCGATCTGGACCGGCGCCTGCGCGGTCGCCGCCGTCGCGGCCGCCGCCTGGGCGGCCGTACGCCGCACCCGTGAGGTGCACCGCCTGACCGCGCTCCTCGCGGAGCGGGAGGCGGTGATCGCCCGTAACGAGGAGGCCGCCGAGCGGCTCGTCCGCGAACTGCTGCCCGACATCCTGATCCGGCTCCAGCGGGGCGAGTTCCCCGAGGACCTGCTGCCCGGCATCGACCTCCCGCCCGAGTACCTGTCCGTGCTGCACTCCGTCGTGGAGACCGTCAGCGCCGAGGAGGACCTGCGTGAATCCGCGCAGCGCGCCTTCGTCAACATCGCCCGCCGGGTCCAGGCGATCATCCACCAGCAGGCCCTCGAACTCCGCGTCATGGAGGACAAGCACGGCAACGACCCCGCCGTCTTCGGCGATCTGCTCCGGATCGACCACGCCACCGCGCTGGTCGGCCGGCTCGCCGACTCCATCGCCGTCCTCGGCGGCGCCCGGCCGGGCCGCCAGTGGAGCCGGGCCGTACCGCTCTACAGCGTGCTGCGCGGCGCGATGTCCCGGATCATCGACTACCAGCGCGTCGATCTGCACTCGGTCTCGGAGGTCGCCGTCATCGGCCCCGCCGTCGAACCGCTGATCCACGCGCTCGCCGAACTCCTCGACAACGCCACCCGCTACTCGCCGCCGCAGACCCGGGTCCACCTGACCGCGGTGGACGTCAACTCCGGGATCGCCGTGGAGATCGAGGACGGCGGGGTCTCGATGAGCGAGGAGGCCCGGCTGCGCGCCGAGCGGATGCTCAAGGCCGCCCGGGAGGGCCTGGACCTCAACGACCTCGGCGAGACCCCGCGGCTGGGCCTCGCGGTCGTCGGCCGGCTCTCCCAGGCGTACGGCTTCCAGGTCTCGCTGCGCTCCTCCGCGTACGGCGGTGTGCGCGCCGTACTCATCGTGCCCAAGAAGCTGATCACCAGCGCCAAGGCGGCGACCGGGCTGGCCCACGGCATCGGTATCGCCTCCGGCCCGCGGCCCCATCCGCCCATCGTCCTGCCGCCCCGGCCGGGCACCAAACCGGCCGGCGGGGGCCCGGTGGCCCCGGAGCGGAACGGCGGGACGCACCGCAGGGTCACCGGCCCCATCCCACCCGCCCCGCCCGCGGTGCACGACGACGGGTCCGAGGTCCCGATCGTCACCGAACGCACCCCGAACGGCCTGCCGCAGCGGCGCCGCAAGGCCCCGGCCTACGACCTCGTCCTACCAGTCACGGCACCGCCCGCGCCCGCGGCACCGCCCGCCCCCCGGCGGCCCGGTCAGCAACAACAGCCCCAGCAGCCCGAGAGCCCGGAGGAGGCGCCCCCCGTCCAGCCCGGCATCTGGCTCGCGGCGTTCCAGAGCGGCCTCGCGGGTGAAGACCCTCATTCGAACAAGGGGAGTACGCAGCCATGATGCAGCAGCAGTACCGGACCAACATGGACTGGATGCTCAAGGACCTGGCCGAGGGCGTACCGCAGACCAGGAACGTCGTCGTGCTCTCGGCCGACGGGCTGCGCATCGCCCAGCACGGCTCCGACCCCGACACCGCCGACCGGCTGGCCGCCGCCTGCGCCGGGCTCCAGAGCCTGGCCGGCGCGGTCGCCTCCGAACTCCCGGGCAGCGACGGCCGGATGCACCTCGTCGTCATCGAGATGGACGGCGGCTTCTTCTATCTGATGGCCGCCGGTGCGGGCGCCTTCCTCGCCGTCCTCGCCGAGGAGGGCGTGGACGCCGGGCTGATGGGCCAGCGGATGCGGGACCTGGTGCTGCGCATCGGGGAGCACCTCAGCGCCCCGCCGCGACAGGATCGGCAGTCCGCGTGAGCCAACCGGGAGACTGGGAGGGCGCCAGTCCGGAACGGCTCTACGTCATCACCGGCGGCCGCAGCGGCGCACAGGTCCCGGCCGCGCTCGACCTGGTCACCCTGATCGTGGCGACCTCGGGCCCGCGGCACGGGATGCCGCCGGAGCAGGCCGCCATCGTCAGGCTGTGCGGATCGCCCCTCTCGGTGGCGGAGATCTCCGCGTATCTGAGCTTTCCGGTGAGCGTGGTGACCGTCCTGCTGGGTGATCTGCTCGTCGACGAGCAGGTCACCGCCCGGGCACCGGTCCAGCGCGCGCCGCTCCCCGACCGCGCTTTGATTGAGGCAGTGATCGATGGACTACAGAAGCTCTGACCTCCCCGCCGGTACCGCCACCGGCGCATCCGCCGCGGGCACCGTGGCGCCCCGCCCGACCGGGCCGCGCAGCGAGGACGTCCTGCCGGACACCACGACCGCGGCCGTGAAGATCGTCGTGGTCGGCGGTTTCGGAGTGGGGAAGACGACCCTGGTCGGCGCGGTGAGCGAGATCCGTCCGCTGACCACCGAGGAGACCATGACCCAGGCCGGGGTCGGCGTGGACGACATCGAGGGCGTCGAGCGGAAGACCACCACCACGGTGGCGATGGACTTCGGCCGGATCAGCATCAACGACGAACTGGTCCTCTACCTCTTCGGCACCCCCGGCCAGGAACGCTTCTGGTTCCTGTGGCGGGGGCTGTTCGAAGGGGCGCTGGGCGCGGTGGTCCTGGTCGACACCCGGCGGCTGGAGGTCAGCTTCGACGTCATCGGCAAACTGGAGGAGCGCCGGGTGCCGTTCGTGGTGGCCGTGAACTCCTTCCCGGACGCCCCGACCCACCCGGTCGAGGAGATCCGCACCGCCCTCGACCTCCCGCCCGGCGTCCCGATCGTCGACTGCGACGCCCGCCTCCGCCGCTCCAGCCGCGATGTCCTGATGACCCTGATGCGCTACCTCCAGCGCCTGGCGCTGGCGACGGAGGCTTCGGCTTCCTAGCGGGTGGCCGGGGCGGGCGGAGCCGGGACGTCTGCCGCGGCAGAAGCCGGGACCGGGGCCGGGACGGCTGCCCGGGCAGCGGCCGGAGCGGGGGCCGGAGCCGCTCCGGTGGCCCCGGCGGTCCGGCCGCCGGGAGCCGCGTCCGGAGTCGGCCCACCGATCCCCCGGCCCGCACGCGGCTGCCACTGGCCCACCAGTGTCGCGCCGAAGGCCAGCGACATGCCCGCGAGTTGGACCGGGGTGAGGGATTCACCGAGGGCGGCCCAGCCGATGACGGCCGCGGTGATCGGGGAGAGCGGGCCCAGCAGGGTGACCGAGGTGGCGGTCAGTTGGCCGATGCCGCGGAACCAGAGCCAGTAGCCGACCGCCGTGTTGACCAGGGCGAGATAGACGTAACCCGCGATGTTCGTGGCGTCCAGGGCAGGTGGCGCGCCCTCGACCGCGAAGGCGATCGGGGTGATCAGCAGGCCGCCCGCGGTGAGCTGCCAGCCCGTCATCACCAGCGGGCCCACGCCTTCGGGGCGGCCCCAGCGTTTGGTGAGTACGGTGCCCGCGGCCATCGACGCCGACGCGGCGATACCGGCGGCCACGCCCACGGCGTCCAGGGCGGCGGTCGCCTTGAGGACCACCATGCTCACTCCGAAGGAGGCGGCGATCGCCGCGAGCACCGAGCGGGTCGACGCCCGGTCGCCGAGGAGCAGGGCCGAGAGGCCGATCACGAACAGCGGGCCGACCGAGCCGGCGACCGCGGCCACTCCGCCGGGGAGGCGGTAGGCGGCGAGGAAGAGCAGGGGGAAGAAGGCTCCGATGTTCAGGGCGCCGAGGACCGTGGCCTTCCACCACCAGTCCCCCCGTGGGCGGACCCGGGTCAGGGCCAGGATCAGCAGTCCGGCGGGCAGCGCCCTCATCATGCCCGTGAACAGGGGGCGGTCGGCCGGGAGGAACTCCGTGGTGACCGCGTAGGTGGAACCCCAGGAGACCGGGGCGAGCGCGGTGAGGGCGATGACGGCTGCGCGGTTCATGGCGGGCCTCTCTGAGGGCGGTAGTCAAGAGACGGGCAGTGGGCGGGTACGGCGGACGGGTACGGCGGAGGGGCTTCGGGCCGGGCTCCGGAAGGGATCCGGAGTAGCTCGATGGGAAGTAGCTTACTCGTAAGCTACTTGGGCGCAAGAGGGTTTCTCGTAAGTCACTTACTTGAGAAAGAGCGACGCGCGGCCGATACTGCTGCCATGACCCTCCGCAGAGCCGCCCCCGCCCCGGCGCCCGCCCCGCATGACGCGGTCGACGCCATCACCGACCAGTGGGCAGACGTCCGGCCCGATCTGGAGACGGTGCCCATGGCCGTCTACGGGCGGATCTACCGGATCGCGCGCACCATGGGCGACCGGATGGAGCAGGAGTACGGGCGCTTCGGCATCGGCCGCGGCGAGTTCGACGTGCTGGCGACGCTGCGCCGCTCGGGGCTGCCGTACACCCTCTCCCCCCGCGAGCTGTCGGCGACGCTGATGCTCACCACCGGCGGGATGACGGGCCGGCTCGACAAGCTGGAGAAGGCCGGGCTGCTGATCCGCAACCCCGACCCGAACGACCGGCGCGGACTGCGGGTGACCCTGACACCGGAGGGCCTGGAGATCGTCGACCAGGCGGTGACCGCCGGTCTGGCGGTTCAGCGCGAGGCGGTCGACGCGGCGCTGGACCCGGTGGAGACCGAGCAGTTGGCGGCGCTGCTGCGCAAGCTCATGGCCGCTTCATGAGCGCCTGGTGAGCGGGGCCCGGCCCCGTGCCGGGACACGGCGAAGCGGCCCGGTGGCGGATGGCCTCCGGGCCGCTTCGGTGAAGTCTTCGGTTGTGGGCGGGCTCAGCCCTGCTGCTTCTTCGGCCGGTCCGTCGACTTGTCGAGGACCATCACCGCGGCCGTGATGGCCAGGAAGATCGCCAGCGGCGCGACCACGAACAGGCCCAGCGTCTCGACGACGCTCAGGCCGGAGCCCGGGTCGTCACCGTCGTCCCGGGTCAGCGCCAGCGCGGGCGACGACAGGAGCAGCATCATCAGCGTCGTACCGGTCACGACGGTGCCGGTGCGCAGAGCGTTCTTCTTGTCCACGGTCCCCAAAGTAGCGAACGGCCCTCGGGGGCGCGCGCCCGGGGGTGCCGTACGGGGACGGCGGGGTGCGTGCACGCCCCTTCACCACTCCCGGGCGGAACTGCCCCCGGCGGTGGCATGGGCCGTGGGTTCGCTGGTCAGGGGCGGGATGTCGACGAGCGGCGGCTCGCTGGTCAGCGGCGCGGGCCCGAACAGCGGGGGTTCACTGGTGAGCGGGCCGGGCACGGCCTCGGCCTCCGGGACCCATCCCGGTTCGACGTCCCGGGCACCCGCGGCGGGCAGGGCGGGCGCCGCGGACCCGGTGGCCGCGGCGGTCGCCACCGCGGGCTCGGTGAGCGCGGAGAGCAGCAGGTGTGCGGCGGGCGCGGTCATCGGCATCACTCCTCGGAAGGCGGTACGCGGTTCCCGGCGCGCCTACCCCGTTGGACCGTCCTCATCCGCAACAGAGGCATCGGAAGCACGGGAAGCGCCGGAGGCACCACCGGCCCCGGGGGCCGCGCAAGCCGCCGGTCCCTCCCGCGCATTGACACTGCCGGTGCGGGGGTGATGGGCTCGTTACCGTTCGGAGACCTCGGAGTGATGCGCGGGGCGGGCCATGGAACGGAGAGGAGCCGCTGTGCGGTTGGCGCGCGGAAGGCACCCCGGCAGGGGTACGGCCGCGGCGGTCGCCGTCGCGGTGATCGGCGGCCTCCTCGGCGGTGCCCAGGGCGCGGCCGCCGCCCCCGTACCGCCCGGTGCCACACCGGGTGCCACGGCCGACCCGGAGGGCCGGGCCGACGGCTCCGTACCGTCCGTATGGCCGCGTCCCCAGTCGCTGAAGCCCCTGGGTCCGGCCGTGGCGCTGGGCGGCGAGGCGACCGTGGTCGCCGCCCCGGACGCCGATCCGTACGCCGTCGAAGCGGCCCACCGGGTGCTGCGCGACGCCGGTGT
The DNA here is from genome assembly GCF_053981115.1 of Streptomyces sp. NPDC003691. NCBI lineage: Bacteria > Bacillati > Actinomycetota > Actinomycetes > Kitasatosporales > Streptomycetaceae > Streptomyces > Streptomyces sp. NPDC003691. The sequence continues at coordinate 13,917 of NZ_JBSFNQ010000082.1, forward strand.
GCACACCCTCTATACGACGCTCCCGGGGCGCGGCCCCCTGGTGTATCTCGGCGGCCCCGGCGCCGAGGCTTCCCTGCGGGCCCTCCGGGCCGCCGCCCGCGGTGATCTGCCGTCCGGCGGCTACCGGCTGGCGGCCGGGGCGCTCGGCGGCCGCGGCACGGTCGCCGTCGACGGCACCGGCCCGGACGGGCTCTTCCACGGTGTCCAGACCCTGCGCCAACTGGTGCGCGGCACCGCCCCCGCGGTCGCGGGCGTCGTCGTCCGCGACTGGCCCGGGACGGCCGTACGCGGTACGACGGAGGGCTTCTACGGCCGCCCCTGGAGCCACCGCCAGCGGCTGGCCCAGCTCGACTTCATGGGCCGCACCAAGCAGAACCGCTATCTGTACGCCCCCGGGGACGACGTTTTCCGGCAGGCCCGCTGGCGCGACGCGTACCCCGCCGCGCGGCGGGCGGAGTTCCGTGAACTGGCGGACCGGGCCCGGCGGAACCACACCACCCTGGCCTGGGCGGTCTCCCCCGGGCAGCGGATGTGCCTGTCCGACGCGGCGGACGTCCGGGCGCTGAACCGGAAGCTCGACGCGATGTGGGCGCTGGGGGTGCGCGCGTTCCAGCTCCAGTTCCAGGACGTCAGCTACAGCGAGTGGCACTGCGCAAAGGACGCGGAGGTCTTCGGCCGCGGGCCGGAGGCGGCGGCCCGGGCCCAGGCCGCGGTGGCGGGCGCGGTGGCACGGCATCTGGCGGAGCGTTACCCGGGCTCGGAGCCGCTCTCCCTGCTGCCGACGGAGTACTACCAGGAGGGCGGCACGGCGTACCGGCGGGCGCTCGCCGCCGCGCTGGACGAGCGGGTGCAGGTGGCGTGGACAGGAGTCGGGGTGGTGCCCCGGACGATCACCGGGCGGCAGGTCGCCGGCGCGCGCGAGGCGTTCGGCCATCCCCTGGTGACGATGGACAACTATCCCGTCAACGACTACGCGCAGAACCGGCTCTTCCTCGGCCCCTACACGGGCCGGGAGCCCGCGGTGGCGGCCGGTTCGGCCGCCCTGCTGGCCAATGCCATGCAGCAGGCGTCGGCGTCGCGGATCCCCCTCTTCACCGCCGCGGACTACGCCTGGAACCCGAAGGGCTACCGCCCCGGGGAGTCGTGGCGGGCGGCCCTGGACGAACTGGCGGGCGGCGACCCGGCGGCGCGCGCGGCCCTCGGGGTGCTCGCCGGGAACCACACCTCCTCGGTGCTGGACGACACCGAGTCGGGGTATCTGCGCCCGTATCTGGACGGCTTCCGCCGCGCCCTGGAGCCGGGGACCGCTCCGGCGGCCCTGGAGCGGGCGGCGGACGCGCTGCGGGCCCGGTTCACCGAGATGCGCCGGGCGCCCGGGGCGCTGGCGGGCACCGACGGCGGCAGGCTGGACGACGAGATACGTCCGTGGCTGGACGAGCTGGCGCGGTACGGGGCGGCGGGGGAACTCGCCGTCGACGTACTCCGCTCGCAGGCCCGCGGCGACGGCCGGGCGGCCTGGCAGGCGTCGCTGGCGCTGGAGCCGCTCCGGGCGGATCCGGCGGACGGCCGGGCGGTCGTCGGCCGGGGCGTGCTGGAACCGTTCCTCGACCGGGCGGCCGCCGAGGCGGCCCGCTGGACGGGCGCGGCCCGGACGCCGCGCCCGGACGCGGCGGGCGTGGTGGAGCTGGCGCGGGCCCGGCCGGTGGCGTCGGTGACGGCGATGACGGTCCCCGGGGCGCCGGGGACGGACCCGGGCCGGCTGGAGGTACGGGTGCCGGGCGGGGGCTGGCGTACGGTCGGCGCGCTCTCGCCGTCCGGCTGGACACAGCTCGCGGCCGGCGGAGCGACCGGCGGGCTGCCGGTGGACGCGCTGCGGGTGACCGGGGGCGGCCCCGGTACGGAGATACGGGCCCTGGTGCCCTGGTACACGGACGAACCGGCGGCCGGTACGGCCCTGGTCTCGGAGGTCGCCGACGCCGAGATCGGCGGGGCGCCGGTCCGGGCGGGCCTGCGGCTCAGCCCCGGGCGCCCGGCGGACGTGACCGGCACGCTGACCGTGCAGGCGCCGCCCGGGATCACGGTGAGCGCGCCCGCGCGGGTGACCGTCCCGCGCGGCCGGGCGCTGACGGTCCCGGTCGGGGTGACCGTCCCCGCGGGCGCGCCCGCGGGGACGTACCGGGTCGTGCTCTCCTTCGCGGGGCAGGAACGGACGCTGACGGTCCGTGCCTTCCCCCGGACCGGCGGCGCCGACCTGCTGGCCGGAACCGGGGCGACGGCGTCCTCCTCGGGCGACGAGACCCCCGATTTCCCGGCCGCGGCAGCGCTCGACGGGGACCCGAAGACCCGCTGGTCGTCGCGGTACGAGGACGGCGCGTGGTGGCAGGCGGAGCTGCCGGAGGCGGTACGGCTGGGCAGGGTCGTCCTGCACTGGCAGGAGGCGTACGGCTCCGGCTACCGGATCCAGGTCTCCGACGACGGCCGGGCGTGGCGGACGGCGGCGACCGTCGTGGACGGCCGCGGCGGTACGGAGACGGTCCGGATGGACGCGCCCGGCACCCGTTTCGTCCGGGTCCAGGGCGACCGGCGGGCCACCCGCTTCGGCTATTCGCTGTTCGCGGTGGAGGCGTACGCGGTGGCGGCGGGTCCGGCGCCCGGCGCGACGGCGGGGACAACAGGGACGGCAGGTGCGGCAGGGACAACAGGCACGGGCGGGGGAACGGCGGCCGGGGCCGGAACGGCAGCGGGCGCGGGTGCCGCGGCCGGTACGGATACGACCGGCGGCGGCCCGGGAGCGGCGGTCGGGACAGGGGCAGGGACGGGGACAGGGACAGGAGCCGGTACCAGTACGGGTACGGGCGCGGGATCCGGCGGCGGTACGGGCCCGGCTGCCGGACCGGCTGCCGGTACGGACACGGCCCGGGAAGCGGCCCGCGCGCCCCACTCCTGAACGGGGCCTTCCGGAGCACCGGACGGCGCGCCCCGCCGTCCGTCCGGGCGGGACCCCGGCCCCTGCCGCGGTGCCGCCGCGCCTGGTGGCCGGGCCGGGCACGGGCACGGCAAAAGCCCCCCGGGCCCGCGTGCCCGGGGAACGAAAAATGGCTCCGGTCTCAGGCGGAAACGCCGTCGATCCGAGCCATCGCGTCCTCCGCGCCGTACGGTTGCAGATACGGCAGCCAGCGCGGATCCCGGTGTCCCGTACCGATGATCCGCCAGGCGAGTCCGCTCGGCGGGGCGGGTTGGTGCCGCAGGCGCCAGCCCAGTTCGCGCAGCTGGCGGTCGGCCTTGACATGGTTGCAGCGACGGCACGCGGCGACGACGTTGTCCCAGACGTGCTGGCCACCGCGGCTGCGCGGGATGACGTGGTCGACGCTGGTTGCGACGCCACCGCAGTACATACAGCGCCCGCCGTCGCGGGCGAAGAGGGCCTTGCGGGTCAGAGGAACGGGCCCCCGGTAGGGGACCCGTACGAACCGCTTCAGGCGGACGACGCTCGGTGCTGCGATCACATGGGTCGCGCTGTGCAGGAAGGCGCCGGACTCCTCCAGGCAGAGAGCCTTGTTCTCCAGGACGAGGACGAGCGCGCGGCGGAGCGGTACGACGCCGAGCGGCTCGTACGACGCGTTGAGGACCAGGACATGCGGCACGGTTGATGCCTCCTTGTACGCCGGCGACGCGTGGCTCGCGCCGGGACGATCTGCTTTTAGTTTCTCCTCAGTGCAGGTCGGTACGCCACCACGTGGCGGTAACGGGCTCGGAGTGTTTTCAACCACACCACCAGCACCACCGGCGCGGCGGATGGACCTTCCCGGCCCCGCCCGGGCTGCGTTTCCCGGGCCGCCGGGTGAGTCTGGTCTCTCCGACCGCGCACGGAGGGGGTCGGCCCGGATGCCGCCGTTAGGGTGGTTGATCTGCTGTACGCCATGCCTGGAGGTTCCCCCCGTGACCGGCTTCTGGTCGTCGATCGCCCTCGCCGTGCCCCGCTCGGCCGGGACACCGTCACCGTCCGAGCCGCCTTCCGACGCCCCCGTCGCACCCGTCACCCTCGACGAGGCCGCCGAGACGGCGGGCAACGCGGCGGGCTGGGTGGAGGAGAACTGGTCCACCTGGCTCAACACCGGACTGCGCATCGTGCTGATCCTGGTGGTCGCGCTGGTGCTGCGGATGCTGGTGCGCCGGGCGCTGACCAAGCTGATAGAGCGGATGAACCGTTCCGCCCAGGCGGTGGAGGGCACTGCGCTCGGCGGACTGCTGGTGAACGCGGAGCGGCGGCGGCAGCGCTCGGAGGCCATCGGCTCCGTACTCCGCTCCATCGCGTCGTTCCTGATCCTGGGCACGGCCGGGCTGATGATCCTGGGCGCCTTCAAGATCAACCTGGCGCCGCTGCTGGCCTCGGCCGGTGTCGCGGGCGTCGCCATCGGCTTCGGCGCCCGCAATCTGGTCACCGACTTCCTCTCCGGGGTCTTCATGATCATGGAGGACCAGTACGGCGTCGGGGACACGGTCGACGCGGGCGTGGCGACCGGCGAGGTCGTCGAGGTCGGGCTGCGGGTCACCAAGCTCCGCGGCGACGACGGGGAGATCTGGTACGTCCGCAACGGCGAGATCAAGCGGATCGGCAACCTCAGCCAGGGCTGGGCGACCGCGACGGTCGATGTCACGGTCCGCCCCACCGAGGACATGGACCGGGTCCGCTCGGTGATCGGCGGGGTCGCGGACGAGCTGGCGAAGTCCGAGCCGTGGAACGAGCAGCTGTGGGGGCCGGTGGAGACGCTGGGCCTGACCGAGGTGCTGCTGGACTCGATGACGATCCGCGTCGCGGGCCGGACCATGCCGGGCAAGGCACTCGGGGTGGAGCGCGAGCTGCGGTGGCGCCTCAAGCGGGCCTTCGACGCGGCGGGCATCCGGATCGTCGGCGGGATCCCGGCTCCGGAGACGGCGGGCGCGGCCGCCGATCCGGCCGCCTCGATGGCGGCGCCGTCGGCGCTGGCGAGCCCGACGTCCCCGCAGTCGCTGGCCACCGCGCCGATTCCGCCGGCCCCGCCGAACCTCCAGAAGTAACAGGCCCGAGGCCCTTCCACCGTTCCCTTCTGCGACTCCTCTCCGGGCCCGCCGGCCTCCACCGGCGGGCCCGGCGGCGTATACGGGGGCGGGCGCGGTGGCATTTCCGGCGGCGTTCTGCGGCGGCCCCGGTGGTGCTCCGGAGGCCGTCGCCGGAGCGCCGGTACCGGCGGTCCGGGCGCCCCTCCGGTGCCACGGCCGCCGTCCCATCCGCCCCTCGCGCCCCGGGACCCTACGCATCCGGCCATTGACGCGGGCCCCGGTCCGGCATACGTTCATAAGGCATTAGGAAACTTTCCTAACAGTGCAGCGGGCATACGTCCGGATCGTCCGCGATCACCGGCAACGTCCACGGACATCCGCGCAAGCGGTCCGTCCCCGTCGGAAGGGCAGGTGCGTTCCCCGTGACCGGTACGGCCCCCGGCACTCCGGAGACCTCCGGCGCCCCGGCCGCGTTCGGCACGTTCGGCGCTCCGGATGTACCCGGCGCACCGCGCCCGGCGAGCACCCCCGGCACCCCCCGCGTGCTGCGGGCCATGAACGACCGCACCGCACTCGGGCTGCTCCTGGCCCACGGCCCCCTGTCCCGGAGCCGGATCGGCAGGCTGACCGGGCTCTCCAAACCCACCGCCTCCCAGTTGCTGGCCCGGCTGGAAACGGCCGGACTCGTCGTCGCCACCGGCACCACCGAGGGACGGCCCGGCCGCGGCGCCCAGCTCTACGAGGTCAATCCGCGCGCCGCCTTCGCCGCCGGACTCGACGTCTCCCCCCGGCGCATCCGGGCGGCGGTCGCCGATCTCACCGGAACCGTCGTCGGCGAGTACGAGCTGGCCACCGGCAGCGACCGGGCCGGGAGCGCGGTACGGCAGGTCACGGAGGCCCTCGACGCGGCCGCCGCGGCCGCCGGGCTGACCCGCTCCGCCGTCCAGCGGCTGGTCATCGGCACCCCCGGCGCCTTCGACCCGTCCACCGGACGGCTGCGGTACGCCTCCCATCTGCCCGGCTGGCACTCCGCGGCCTTGCCGGACGAGCTGGCCGCGGCCCTGCCGATGCCCTTCCATCTGGAGAACGACGTCAATCTCGTCGCGATCGCCGAACAGCGCCTGGGCGCGGCCCGCGGCCACGACGACTTCGTCCTGCTCTGGAACGAGGAGGGTCTCGGCGCCGCCCTGGTCATCGGCGGCAGACTGCACCGCGGCTTCACCGGCGGCGCGGGCGAGGTCGGTTTCCTGCCCGTCCCCGGCACCCCCCTGGTCCGGCAGGTCGCCCGTACGAACAGCGGTGGTTTCCAGGAGCTGGCCGGAGCCCAGGAGCTGCCGAAGCTGGCGCGCAGACTCGGCGTCGAACCCGTCGGCGACGGCCACTACTCGGTGGTCGCCCCGGAGCTGGTGGCGCGCGCCGCCGCGGCGGCGGACGGCCCCTGCCGTGCCCTGCTGGAGACCTACGGCACCGCCCTGGCCACTGGACTGGCCTCGGTGGTCGCCGTCCTCGACCCGGAGCTGGTCGTCCTGGCCGGGGCGGCCGTGACCGCCGGGGGTGAGCCGCTGCTCGCCCGGGTCGGGGCGGAGCTGACCGAACTGGCCGCGACCCGGCCGCGCCTGGCCATGGCCTCCGTACGCGAACATCCCGTGCTGCGCGGGGCACTGGAGAGCGCCCTGGCGGCCACCCGCGACGAGGTCTTCGACACCTCGACCCACTGACCCCGGCCCCTCTCCCCGTCCCGTACTCCCGTACTCCCCTACTCCCCTACCTCGTTGTCCCGTTGTCCCGTTGTCCTGTTTTTCCCGTTGTCCCGTCGGTCCGTTCCCCCGGGCCGCCCCGGCCGTCCCCTTCGTGGTGCGGCGGGCGTTCACCGGGGGATCGCACCGACCGGAGCGAAAGGCTAGGAACCGTATGAAACTGGCAGTCGTGGGTGGCGGATCCACCTACACACCCGAGCTGATCGACGGCTTCGCCCGGCTCCGGGACACCCTTCCGATCAGCGAACTCGTCCTCGTCGACCCGGCGGCCGAGCGGCTGGAGCTGGTGGGCGGGCTGGCACGGCGGATCTTCGCCCGGCAGGGGCACCCCGGCCGGATCGTCACCACCTCCGACCTGGACGCCGGTGTCGAGGGCGCGGACGCGGTGCTGCTCCAGTTGCGGATCGGCGGGCAGCAGGCCCGGCTCCAGGACGAGACCTGGCCGCTGGAGTGCGGCTGCGTCGGCCAGGAGACCACGGGCGCGGGCGGGCTGGCCAAGGCCCTGCGTACCGTTCCCGTCGTCCTCGACATCGCCGAGCGGGTCCGCCGGGCCAACCCGGACGCGTGGATCATCGACTTCACCAACCCGGTGGGCATCGTCACCCGGGCGCTGCTGCAGGCCGGCCACAAGGCCGTCGGTCTCTGCAACGTCGCCATCGGATTCCAGCGCAAGTTCGCGAAGCTGCTGGACGTATCGCCGTCCGAGGTCCATCTCGACCATATCGGGCTCAACCATCTGACCTGGGAGACCGGAGTCCGGATCGGCGGGCCCGACGGGACCGACCGGCTGCCGGAACTGATCGCCGCCCACGGCGAAACGATCGCCGGGGACCTGAAGCTGCCGCGCCCGCTGCTGGACCGGCTCGGTGCGGTGCCCTCGTACTATCTGCGCTACTTCTACGCGCACGACGAGGTCGTCGAGGAGCTGCGGACCAAGCCCTCACGGGCGGCCGAGGTCGCCGAGATGGAACGGCAGTTGCTGGTCATGTACGGGGACCCGGCACTGGACACCAAGCCCGAACTGCTGGCCGGGCGCGGCGGCGCGTTCTACTCGGAGGCGGCGGTCGACCTCGCCGCGGCGCTGCTGGGCGGCGGGGGCAGCCCGTACCAGGTCGTCAACACCACCAACAACGGGACGCTGCCCTTCCTGCCGGACGACGCGGTCGTCGAGGTGCAGGCCGCCGTCGGCGCCAAGGGGGCCGCGCCGCTGCCGGTGCCGCGGGTGGATCCGCTGTACGCGGGGCTGATCGCGAATGTCACGGCGTACGAGGACCTGGCGCTGGACGCGGCGCTGCGCGGCGGGCGGGAGCGGGTGTTCCGGGCCCTGCTGGCGCATCCGCTGATCGGCCAGTACACCTACGCCGAGCAGCTCACCGACCGGCTGATCGCGCACAACCGGGAGCACCTGGCGTGGGCGTGACCTCAGCGGTCCTCGCGATCGACGCGGGCAACAGCAAGACGGACGCCGTCTTCGTCGGGGCGGACGGTTCGGTGCTCGGCTCGGCCCGGGCGGCGGTGGGCTTCCAGCCGCCGAAGGCCGGTATCTACGCCGCCGTGGAGGCCCTGGCGGGCACCGTGGCCGCGGCACGGGGAGCGGCGGCCGCCGCGGGCCGGCCGGTCGACCGGGTCGAACTGGTCTCGGCCTGCCTCGCCAACGCCGACCTGCCGGTGGAGGAGGAGGAGCTGACGGCCGCGCTGCACGCCCGCGGCTGGGGGCGTACGACCGTGGTCCGCAACGACACCTTCGCGCTGCTGCGGGCCGCGGTGGACGAGCCGCGGGGCGTGGCGGTGGTCTGCGGCGCGGGTATCAACTGCGTCGGGATGCTCCCCGACGGGCGGACGGCCCGCTTCCCCGCCCTCGGCAGACTCTCCGGCGACTGGGGCGGGGGGCTCGGGCTGGCCGAGGAGTCCCTCTGGCACGCCGCGCGCGCGGCGGACGGCAGGGGTGCGCCGACCGCCCTGGCCCGGGCCCTGCCGGAGCACTTCGGGCTCGGGTCGATGGCGGAGCTGATCGAAGCGCTGCACCGGCGGGTGATCCCGCACACCCGGGTGCACGAGCTGACGCCCGTGCTCTTCGCGACCGGCGCCGAGGGTGACGCGGTGGCCGGGGAGGTGGTCCGGCGGCTGGCGGAGGAAGTGGTCGCGATGGCCACCGTGGCCCTGGAGCGACTGGGGCTGCTGGCGGAGGAGGTGCCGGTGGTGCTGGGCGGGAGTGTGCTGGCCGCCCGGCATCCCGAACTGGAGGCCGGAATCGTGGAGTTGCTGGCGGCGAAGGCGCCCAAGGCCGAACTGCGCTGGCTGACCGCGCCGCCGGTGCTGGGGGCGGTCCTGCTCGGTCTCGACGGGGTGGGTGCACCGGCGAGCGCGGCGGCGCGGGTCCGCGGGCACTACGGGGTGTAAGGACTGCGGGATACGGGGGACTGCGGTCGCTGCGGGGCCGCAGTCCCCCCGGCAGTCGCTACGGGGCGGCAGTCCCCCCGGCGGTCGCTACGGGGCCGGGTACGTGCGCCTGTTCGGGCGCGTCGCCGGTGCGGCGCGGGGCACCGCAGGTCCGGGGTGGGGCGCTGCAGGTGCCGCGGGCAGCGGGACCGGGCCCGGCCCGCTGTTCCCCCGCTCCCCCGCCCGCCCCGGCGGATCCGGTTCGCGGAGCCGTCTCGCGGGCCGGTTGGCGAGGACTCGCCAGTTCCCGCGCACGGGCCGTGCGGAGGGAACCGGCGGGGCGCCGCGAGCGTATACACGGTGAGATACGGCGAAGGGCGGCGCCGGGGGTGATGAACGGACGATCCGGGCGGCGGAGCGGGGGCAGGAGCGGCCGGGGCGGCCGTCCTCCGGTGCAAGATCGAGTCAAGCCTGCTGTGCGCGGCGGCCATCGCCGCCATACTTCTCGCCATGGGGGCCGGGCCCCCACCCGCCGGGGGGCGGGGCACCGTCAGCGACCGAGGGGGAGGTCACGTGACATACCCGCCGAACGTGCGCAGCGCGCACCCGTCGGCTCCCGTGTCCGGGCCCGGATCCGGGCCCTCCGGGCCGGAGGCTCCGGCGGGCCCTGCGGGTCCCGTGCCGGATCCCCGGCTCGCGGCCCCCGCGGGCGGGCCCGCCGCGGGACCGGTGGGCGCGGCCGAGGCCGTCGCGAGGCTGCGCGCGGCCGCGACGACCGAGCCGGGGAAACTGCGGATCGTCGGGGCGGTGCTGGCGGCCCTGGTGATCGCCTTCGGCGCGGTCACCGCGCTGGAGGTGGCCGACCGGGCGACCGCCGCCGACGACGTGGTCAGCCGCAGCCAGCCGCTGAGCGCCGACGCCGCCCTGGTCTACCGCTCCCTCGCCGACGCCGACACGGCGGCGTCCAGCGGATTCCTCGCGGGCGCCGCGGCCGAGCCGCGCGCGGTCCGCGAGCGGTACGAGAAGGACATCACCCTCGCCTCCCGGCTGCTGGTCAAGGCCGCCACGCATACGGACGCCGACAGCGAGTCGGGCCGTCAGATCCGTACGCTCAACGAGCATCTGCCGTTCTATACGGGCTTCGTGGAGACCGCCCGCTCCTACAACCGGCAGGGCAAGCCGCTGGGCGGCGCCTATCTGCGGTTCGCCAACGAGCGGATGACGAAGGTCCTCCTGCCGGCCGCGCAGAAGCTGTACGACGCGGAGACGGCGCGGCTGGAGCGGGACCACGAGGACGCCACGTCCTGGCCGCTGTTCGCCCTCTTCACCGGCGTCCTCGCGCTCGGTGCCCTCGGTGTCGCCCAGCGGCGCAACTATCTGCGCACCAACCGGGTCTTCAACCAGGGGCTCCTGGCCGCCACGGCCGGGGCGGCGGTGCTGCTGCTCTGGCTGGTCGCCGCGCACACGGTGGCCGCCTCCCAGCTGGGCGAGGCCCGTACCAGCGGCCAGGACTCGCTGCGCGCGCTCAACGACGCCCGGATCAGCTCGCTGAAGGCCCGGGCCAACGAGAACCTGGTCCTGGTCGCCCGGGGCGCGGTCCTCACCGACGACGGCAAGAGCGACAAGTACGAGACGGAGTACCAGGAGCACATGGGCGCCCTGGCCGACGCCCTCGGGCACGCGCAGCGGCTGGCGGACGACACCCGGGGGAGCGCTCCGCTGGAGGAGGCGGCCGGGAGCGTCGGCAGATGGCGGGATCTGCACCATGAGGTCACCGTGACCGACCAGACGGGCGACTACGAGAAGGCGCTGCAGAAGGTCATCGGCGGCGAGGGCTCGACGGGCGAGACGTTCGACAAGGTGGACGCGGCGCTGGACCGGGCCCTGAAGCACGAGCAGCGGGAGTTCACCCGGGCCGCGGAGAGCGGCCGGGGCGCCTTCGGGCTGCTGCCCGCGGGCGCGGCCGTGCTCGGGGTGCTGGCCGCCCTGGGAGTGGTTCTCGGGATCAACCGCAGACTGTCGGAGTACCGGTGAGAGGGGGCGTGATGAAGGATTCCGGCAACGACGGGGCCGGGGCCGCGGCGAGGCGGCTCAGCCCCCGCGGCTGGGGCGGAGTCGCCGCCATGGCCGCGGTCTGCGCCCTGGCCGCCGGGACGCTGCTGCCGCTCTCGTGGGACGCGGGGACGACGATCGCCGCCATGGACACCACCGGGTCGGCGAGCGGGGCGACCCGGGCGGTCACGGCCCCCGGCGAGGAGTGCGTCTCCCCGGAGGCCTCACTGCCGCCGTCCGCGGCCGACGGCCCGGCCGTCGAAGCCATCAAGCGCCGGGGCCGTCTGGTCGTCGGCGTCGACCAGAACAGCTACCGCTGGGGCTACCGCGATCCGGCGACCGGCGACCTCCAGGGCTTCGACATCGACCTGGCGCGGGCGATCGCGGACGACATCTTCGGTATCCAGGGCACCGGCAAGGCGCAGGAGCAGGCCAGGGCGAAGGTGCTGACCTTCCGGGCCGTCCCGACCAACCAGCGGATACCCGCCCTGAACAACGGCACGGTCGACATCGTCGTCCGCACGATGACCATCAACTGCGCCCGGATCAAGCAGGTCGCCTTCTCCACCGCGTACTTCCAGAGCGGGCAGCAGATCCTGGCCCCGCAGAACTCCACCATCACCGGGTACAACGCCACGCTCAAGGGCCGGCGCGTCTGCTCGGCGGAGGGCTCGACGGCCTATGACGCGCTCACGAAGAACGCCTTCGGCGCGGTCTTCAAGGACCGGGGCGACGGCCGCCCGGACGACGAGGACATCCTGACCGTCCCCAATCAGCTCGACTGTCTGGTCCGGCTCCAGCAGGGTCTGGTCGACGCGGTGCTGACGGACAGCGCCCTGGGAGCCGGGCAGGCCGCCCAGGACCCGGCCGTCGGGCTGAAGGGCGACAAGCCGTTCACCACGGAGTACTACGGCGTCGCCGCCAAGCTGGGCAAGGACGATCTGGTGCGCCGGATCAACCATGTGCTGGAGGAGTACCGCGAGAGCCGGTGGCAGGCCGCCTACAAGAAGTGGCTGGAAGCCGATCTGCCCAAGATACCCGGGCCTCCCGCGCCCAAGTACCGCACCGGCTGACCGACGGCGGAGACAGCAGTACTGCTGAGACGAAAGAGGTGATCGATGGGCGTCGCTGGCTCCCTTTCCGGTCCGGGGGGCGGTCTCCCGGGGCCGGTGATGGACCGGGACGAGATCGACCGTGCCCTGGCCCGGCTCGGCGCCGAGCACGAGGCGATCGAATCCTCCCTGCTCGCCCTCCAGGACCACGCGGGGCGCCGGCTCCTCGAAGGCGCGGAGCTGACCGGCGTGACCCGGGACCGGTGGGCCTCGACCGAGCAGTCGATCGCCCTGCTCTGGGGCTACTTCGAGGCGTACGCGGCCGCGGTGACCGGGATCCGGGAGGTCAGGGCCCGGCGGCGGTGGTCCAGCCGGGAGGACCTCGCCGAGCTGACCGAGCGGCTGCGCGGCCCCAGTGTGACCGTCGCCAACCCGGCCTCCACCGGCGCCGCGGGCGGCCCCGCGGCCCTGTCGGTGACCGGCCCGGCGAAGCTCTCCGAACAGTTCACCCTCGAAGGGCTCGTCGCCCGGATGAACGAGCTGTACGCGGGCTCCCTGGACATGGTGGTGACGGCGGACGCGGTGTGGTCGGCACTGCCCGCCCGGATCGACCTGCTCTCCGCCGAACTCCAGCGCACCCGTTCCCTGGCCCACTCGGTGGGGGTGCGTCCGGGGGAGCATCCGTCCGGCGACGATCTGGAGTCGATCACCCATGAGCTGACCACCCTGCGGGCGCAGGTGATCTCCGACCCGCTGGCGTTCTGGCGTCCCGCGGTGGGCAGTTCGGCGCCCGGCGGCGGCCGCCCCGACACCGACCGCTACGACCGGGCGGCCCGTGCCCTGGAGGACATCCGCCGGGAGATCGAAGCGGTCCTCGGGGTCCGCCAGGACTCCGAGGAGCGGCTGGTCAAGCTGCGGGACCTGCTCTCCCGCGCGGACCGCACCCTCAGCGAGGCACGGGCGGCGCGCGGCGAGGTGCTGGCGAAGATCGCCGCCACCGAGGTGCCCGCGGTCAGCGGGCCGCCGACCGCCCTCCAGGAGCGGCTGGCCACCGCCGCCGAGTACCGCAGGCACTCCCAGTGGCACCGGCTCTCACCGCTGCTGGAATCGCTGGAGCGGGAGGCCGAGGACGAACTCATGCGCGCCCGGGAGTCGCTGACCGCGGTGACCGCGCCGCTCGCGGTCCGGGCCGAGCTGCGCGGACGGCTGGACGCCTACCGGGCCAAGATGGCGCGGCACGGCCTCGCCGAGGACCCGGTGCTGATCGAGCGGTACGACGCCGCGCGCCGGATGCTGTGGAGCGCGCCCTGCGATCTGCGGGTCGCCGAACTGGCGGTGCTGCGCTATCAGCGGGCGGCGGCGGAGGCGCTGGCGCCCACGGAGCCCGGATCAACCGGCTCCGCCGACCGCAGGGGGGACGCGTGAGCGGAAACGGCAAGGAGAGCGGCGGAGCGGGCCCGGCGGCTCCCGGCGCCTGCCAGCGGCCCGGCTGCGAGGGGCGCTACGAGGACATGGGCGGCGGCGAACTGTACTGCGACACCTGCGGTCTTGCGCCGGTGGTGGCGGGTGGCGGCCGCGGCTCCTCCCGCGCCGGGGCGGCGTCCGGTGCCCCGGGGGCGTCCGGCCGGGCGGGCGCCGGCGGTTCGGCGCGCTCCGGGCGCTCGGCCCGGTCCGCGCGGTCCTCCCGCTCGGCGCGCTCCGCGGTCTCCCGGCGGTCGGTTTCGGGGCGGCTCTCCCGCTCCCTTTCGGGGACGAGTTCGACGACGCGTTCGGTGTCGGTCCGCTCCAGCGGCTCCGCCACCCGGGGCTCGGGGCGCAACCGGCTGGGGGCCGGGCTGGTGTCGGTGCCGGAGGTGCCGCGGCCGGAACCGCGGTCCGCGGTGATGGCCGAGCCCGAGGTACCGGAGCGGAAGCGATTCTGCTCCCGCTCGGACTGCGGTGCGCCCGTCGGGCGGGCCCGTGGCGACCGGCCCGGGCGCACGGAGGGCTTCTGCACCTCCTGCGGCCACCCGTACTCCTTCGTCCCCAAGCTCGTCCCGGGCGATATCGTCCGCGGCCAGTACGAGGTCGTCGGCTGTCTCGCCCACGGCGGTCTGGGCTGGATCTACCTGGCCATCGACCGTGCGGTGGCCGACCGCTGGGTGGTTCTCAAGGGTCTGCTCGACACCGGCGACCAGGACGCGATGGAGGTGGCGATCTCCGAGCGCCGCTTCCTCGCCGAGATCGAGCACGCCAACATCGTCCGGATCTACAACTTCGTCGAGCATCTCGACCAGCGCACCGGCTCCCTCGACGGCTATATCGTCATGGAGTACGTCGGCGGCAAATCCCTCAAGGAGATCGCCAACGACCGGCGGGACACGGGTGGGCGGCGCGATCCCCTCCCGGTCGAACAGGCCTGTGCCTACGGCATCGAGGCACTGGAGGCCCTGGGCCACCTCCACAGCCGGAACCTCCTGTACTGCGACTTCAAGGTCGACAACGCCATCCAGCAGCAGGACCAGTTGAAGCTCATCGACATGGGCGCGGTCCGCCGGATGGACGACGACGAGTCCGCGATCTACGGCACCGTCGGATACCAGGCACCCGAGGTGCCCGACGTCGGCCCGTCCGTCGCCTCCGACCTGTACACGGTGGCCCGGACCCTCGCCGTGCTGACGATCGACTTCACCGGATACACCAATGTGTACGCGGACTCCCTGCCCGATCCGGAGAAGGTCGAGGTCTTCCGGACCTACGAGTCGTTCTACCGGCTGCTGGTACGGGCCACGGACCCGGACCCGGCCCGGCGGTTCGCCTCCGCGGAGGAGATGGCGGAGCAGCTGACCGGGGTACTGCGGGAGGTGGTGGCGCTCCAGACCGGCCGCGCCAGGCCCGCGCTCTCCACGCTCTTCGGGCCCGAGGTGAAGGTCACCGACACCCAGGTGTTCGCCGCGTCGGGCGACGACGTCTCCCGGCTGGGAGTCCGCCCGGCGCCCCGGGGTTTCCTGGGGCTCTCCGCCGGGGGCCGGACGCCCGCGCCGACGGGGGCCCGCATCACGATCCCGGCGCAGACGGCCACGGCCTCGTCGCTACTGGGCCCGGCCGGCGGTGCCGCCTCCGGGGCCGGTACGGGCGGTTCGGCGGAGCGGCTCGCCCCGCATCTCCTCCCGCTGGACACCACCGCGGTGGCGCTGGCCCTGCCGGTCCCCCGGGTCGACCAGAACGACCCCAACTCCGGCTTCCTCGCCGGGCTGCTCACCGCCGCGCCCGCCGAGCTGATCGCCGCACTGGCCGCCGCCCCCGTCGCCTCCTGCGAGACGGGGCTGCGGGAGGTGCGGGCCCGGCTGGAGATGGGCGACCCGGGGACCGCGCTGACCGTTCTCGCGGGGCTGGAGCAGCGGTTCGGCGACGACTGGCGGGTCATCTGGTACCGGGGGCTGGTGTCCCTGGTGACCGGGGACAAGGAGGCGGCGGCGCTCTCCTTCGACGCGGTGTACGACGCCTTCCCCGGCGAGCCCGCGCCCAAGCTGGCGCTCGGGATCTGTGCCGAGGTGCTCGGACAGCTCGACAACGCCGCCGAGTACTACCGGCTGGTGTGGACGACCGACCCGGGTTATGTGAGCGCCGCGTTCGGCCTGGCGCGGGTCCAGCTCGCCGCCGGGGACCGGGCCGGTGCCGTACGGACCCTGGAATCCGTGCCGGAGGCGTCGATCCACTACACCGCCGCCCGGGTCGCCGCCGTCCGGGCGCGGCTGCGCCGAAGGCTTCCCCAGGAGGAGCTGACCGCCGATCTGACGGCTTCCGCGGCGCAGGTGGAGGCGTTGCAGGAGTTCGGTCTGGACGCGGTCCGGCGGGAGTTGCTCGCGACCGAGGTACTCGGTACGGCTCTGGACTGGGTACTCTCCGGTAGTCCCGGAGCACCGTCCGCCGGTTCGGGCGCGGCGGGTTCGGCACCGCCCGGCGGCGCACCGCGTGCACTGCTCGGCAGCCCGCTCGACGAACGGGGCCTCCGCTTCGGGCTGGAACGCTCCTACCGGGTACTCGCCCGGCTCGCCCAGCGGGGCGAGGAGCGCATGGACCTGGTGGAGCGCGCCAATCGGCTCCGCCCCCGGACGTGGGTGTGATCGATGCCGTCGCAGAATGTTCAGCAGGCCGGGGGGCGCTTCTGCCCCGGCTGCGGCGAGCCGGTGGAGTCCGACGACCGCTTCTGCGGTCTGTGCGGCACCGAGCTCCCGGCTCTCGCGCGGACGGGGCCGCCGTCCGGCGACCGTCCGACCCTGGCCATCGGCACACCCGTCCCCCCGGGGTTCCCGGGGCCCGCACCCGCGGCTCAGGCATCCGCGGCTCAGGCATCGGCGACGCGGCAGGCCGCACCGGCGGCGCAGGGCCCTGCGGCCGGACGCCCGGCTCCACCACACCCGTCCGCCCCTCCGGCACCGCACGCTCCTCCGGTACCGCACGGGGCACCCGCGGCGCAGGCGCCTACCGCCGGAAGCCCGGCTCCGGTTCGGGTTTCGGCTCCGCCGCAGCCGCCCGTGCCCCCGGCAGCGCACGGGACACCCGTGGCGCAGGTGCCCGCGACACCACCCGGTCACGCCGGACCGCAGGGTCCCGGTGCTGTGCCACCCGCTCCGGTTCAGGTTCCGGTTCCGCCGAGCACGGTGGTTCCCCCGGCAGCGCAGGGCGTTCCCCCAGTGCAGCCGCCCTCGACACCACCCGGCTCCGCCGGGAGCCCGGGGCCGCAGGGGCATGCAAGCCCGCAGGGCGTCGTGGTGCCTCCCGTACCGCCGACGCCCCCGGCGCCTCCGGTGCCGCCGGGCTCGCCCGTATCGGCGGCTCCGCGGGGAGCCG
The DNA here is from genome assembly GCF_053981115.1 of Streptomyces sp. NPDC003691. Lineage (NCBI taxonomy): Bacteria > Bacillati > Actinomycetota > Actinomycetes > Kitasatosporales > Streptomycetaceae > Streptomyces > Streptomyces sp. NPDC003691. Next base: position 31,030 of record NZ_JBSFNQ010000082.1, read on the forward strand.
ACAGGGCTCCGGTTCCGGTTCCGCGGGAGGCGGCCGTGCCGCCCGTGCCGTCGGCGCCTCCGGTATCGCGGGCACAGGCCGGGGTCGCTCGTCCGGGTGAGGCCGGGGCGGGTGCGGCGGCCGAGCGGCCGCGGTCCCGGATCTCGGCGCTCACCGATCCCGGCGGCCCGGCGCCCGCAGGTACCGACTCGCCCACCCTGGCCGTCCGCCACGACCTCCGGGCCCCCGGGGCCGGTACCGGTGGTGCCGGGGTGCAGCACTCCTCCGCGGAGCCGTCCTTCGGCCCGTCCACGGCCGGGCACGCCCCGGCCGGGGAGGCGTCCGAGGGGCCCGCGGGAGCGCCTGGGTATCCGGTCGCCGCGGCAACTGCCGGAGGCCCGGCCCCCGATTCCGGGGACTTCGCGCTGCAGCGGCCCGCGGCGCAGCCCCCGGCCGGGCCGCCGACCGGGCCGGAGACCGCGCCCGGGGAGCCGGACGGAAAGCAGAACGCGGAACAGACCGGACCGTGGCCGGATCCGGCGGAGGACGGGCCCGCCCCGGACCCGAGGACCGCGGAGCCCGGCTCCGCCGGTCCGGGCAGCGTCACAAAGCTCTGTGTGGCGTGCCGGGCCGGACAGGTGGACACCGACGGCTACTGCGAGAACTGCGGCCATGCCCAGCCGCGTGAACGGGACCATATGGAACGGGAACTGGACACGGTGGCCGCCGTGAGCGACCGCGGACTGCGCCACCACCGCAACGAGGACGCGTTCGCCGTCTCGGCCACCGCCCTGCCGGACGGATCGCCCGCGGTCGTCGCCATCGTCTGCGACGGCGTCTCCTCGGCCACCCGGCCCGACGAGGCGTCACAGGCGGCGGCCAGGGCCGCCTGTGACGCCCTGGTGGAGGCCCTGCCCCGGGGCACGCACCCGCAGCAGGCCATGCGGGACGCCATCGTGGCCGCCGCCGCCTCGGTGAACGCGCTCGCCGCCCCGGGCCGGGGCGGCGACGCCCTCGGCCACGACGCCCACCCCCAGGTGAACGCTCCCGCATGCACCATCGTGGGCGCGGTCTCCGCAGGCGAACTGCTGATCGTCGGCTGGGTCGGCGACAGCCGGGCCTACTGGGTGCCCGACGACCGTTCGGGCCCGTCGGCCCGGCTCACCGAGGACGATTCCTGGGCCGCCCAGATGGTCGCGGCCGGTCTGATGACCGAGGCCGAGGCGTACGCGGACGAGCGCGCCCATGCGATCACCGGCTGGCTGGGGGCCGACGCGTACGAACTCGACCCGCACACCGCCGCGTTCAAGCCCGACCGGCCCGGAGTGGTCGTGGTCTGCACGGACGGGCTGTGGAACTACGCCGAGGCGGCGGAGGAGATGGCCCGGGTGGTACCGGCCGACGCCGCGCTCCGGCCGCTGCACAGCGCCCGGACCCTGGTCGGGCACGCCCTCGACGGGGGCGGGCACGACAATGTGACGGTGGCGGTGCTGCCGTTCGCCGTCGGGCCGCGGGGCGGAGGGCCGTCCTGAGCCCCGGCCGCCGCCCGCCCCGGCCTCGGGTGGCACCGGGGCGGGGTGCGCCGAGAGGCCCGTAAGGGCAGGGGGCGAGCCGCCCGGAGGTCCGCGGCCGGCGGCCCGAGTCCCTCACCGGAGGACTGCCTTCCGGAGGGCCGCACCGCCCGAGGCACCCGCCGGAGGACCGCACCGCCGGAGGGCCCGCCGGAAGCCGCTCCGCGACGCGGCGCCGGCACCGGCTCCCGCCGCACCCCGCCTAGGGAGTTTCTTTCGGATCAGGCCGGATGAGCGAGCGGGGTCTGGTGCCGTGGATCGCAAGGCGGAGGATTGAGCCACTGCGGAGCATTGGT
>NZ_JBSFNQ010000083.1:0-32256 GCF_053981115.1 Streptomyces sp. NPDC003691
CATGTGTTAAGCACGCCGCCAGCGTTCGTCCTGAGCCAGGATCAAACTCTCCGTGAATGTTTACCCGTAATCGGGTCGACACATCACGAGAGCGGGACGAGCCGGAGGAATAATCCGGCTGTCCACAGCGTCCTCGCTGTATGTGTTTCTTCAAAGGAACCTCATCCCCAACCATCACTGGCCGGGAACGGGGTATCAACTAATCTGGCGTTGATTTTTGGCACGCTGTTGAGTTCTCAAGGAACGGACGCTTCCCTCAGGCCCTTTTCACCAGGCCCTCCGGGCTTTCCCTTCGACGTTTCAAACCTTATCAGGCTTTTTCCGGCCCCTTGACCACTCCCGGTCCGTCCCCTGCAGACAGGCAGAGGTGTAGACCAGTTAGGATCTCGGCTTGAAAGGTCGCTGCCGACCCCCGACTCTCACGTCGTGTTGGGGCCAGGCAGGGGTACGACAGTACAGGTCACCGGGGTACGAGGCAAATCGCCCCGGTGCGTCCCGGCTCGGTCAACCGGTTGCTTTCGGGCGGAACCGGGACTTCACCTGACATACGCTCTGAACAGTTCTGAACAGTGCGTCGCCCCGCGCCACCCCCCTGACGACGGGCGACGTCATCTCCGCCCCTGGGAGGCTCCATGACCACAGTGATGTCGCCGCTGGCCGGACGTGCCATCGGACTCGCGGCCGTACCGGACCCCGTCTTCTCCGGCGCCATGGTCGGCCCCGGTACCGCCATCGACCCCGTCCGGGAACCGGGCGAGGCCGTTTCGCCCGTCGACGGAGTCATCGTCTCGCTGCACCCCCATGCCTTCGTCGTGGTCGACGCCGAAGGGCACGGAGTACTGGTGCACCTCGGCATCGACACCGTGCAGCTCAACGGCGAGGGCTTCGAACTGCTGGTGAACAAGGGCGACACCGTCAGCCGCGGTCAGGCCGTGGTGCGCTGGAACCCCGTCGCCGTGGAGGAGGCCGGGAAGTCCCCGATCTGCCCGGTCGTCGCACTGGAGGCCACCGCGGACTCGCTGGGCGAGGTCCGTGAGGACGGCGAGGTCAAGGCCGGCGAGCAGCTCTTCACCTGGCAGTGACGGTCCGGCACCAACAGCGGTCCGACAACCATCGCGGCGGCACGGCCCGCCGCTCGATCGGGAACGAGTGACATGGAGACAACGCTGCGAGGCGTCGGGGTGAGCCACGGTGTGGCCATCGGCGAGGTACGGCATATGGGTACGGCCGTCCTGGAGCCGCCCGCCAAGCAGAACCCGGACCAGGACGCGGAGCGCGAACAGGGGCGCGCCCGGCAGGCGATGGACGCCGTCGCCGCAGACCTGATCGCCCGGGGCAATCTGGCCGGCGGTGAGGCGCAGGCCGTGCTGGAGGCCCAGGCGCTGATGGCGCAGGACCCCGAGCTGATGGCCGATGTGGACCGCAGGGTCACGGTCGGCAGCACGGCGGAGCGCGCGGTGTACGACGCGTTCGCCGCGTACCGGGCGCTGCTCGCGGGCGCCGGGGAGTATCTGGCGGGCCGGGTCGCCGACCTGGACGACGTACGGAACCGGATCGTGGCGCGGCTGCTCGGGGTGCCGATGCCGGGTGTCCCGGACAGCGACGAGCCGTATGTGCTGATCGCCAGGGATCTCGCCCCCGCGGACACCGCGCTGCTGGATCCCGCGCTGGTGCTCGGTTTTGTGACCGAGGAGGGCGGGCCGACGAGCCACAGCGCGATTCTGGCGCGGGCGCTCGGGGTGCCGGCCGTGGTGGCGCTGCCCGGTGCCGGTGATCTGGCCGAGGGCACGCTCGTCGCCGTCGACGGCAGCACGGGCGAGATCTTCGTGCAGCCGTCGGAGGAGAAGCGGGCGGAGCTGACCCGGGCGGCGGCCGAGCGCAAGGCCGCGCTCGCCGCCTCCAGCGGGCCGGGGGCCACCTCGGACGGGCACAAGGTGCCGCTGCTGGCGAACGTGGGCGGCCCGGCCGATGTGCCGGCGGCGGTGGAGGCCGGTGCCGAGGGCGTCGGACTGTTCCGTACCGAGTTCCTCTTCCTGGACGACAGCAGCCGGGCGCCGTCGGAGGAGACGCAGGTCGAGGCGTACCGCAAGGTGCTGGAGGCCTTCCCGGAGGGCCGGGTCGTCGTACGGGTCCTGGACGCGGGCGCGGACAAGCCGCTCGACTTCCTCACCCCGGCCGACGAGCCGAATCCGGCGCTGGGGGTGCGGGGGCTGCGGACCCTGCTGGACCATCCGGAGGTGCTGCGGACCCAGTTGACCGCGCTGGCGAAGGCGGCCGAGGGGCTGCCCGTCTATCTGGAAGTCATGGCCCCGATGGTGGCGGACCGGGCGGACGCCAAGGCGTTCGCGGATGCCTGCCGGGAAGCCGGGCTGCGGGCGAAGTTCGGCGCGATGGTGGAGATCCCGTCCGCGGCGCTGCGCGCCCGGTCCATCCTCCAGGAGGTCGAGTTCCTCTCGCTGGGCACCAACGACCTGGCGCAGTACACGTTCGCCGCCGACCGTCAGGTGGGTGCGGTGTCGCGGTTGCAGGATCCGTGGCAGCCGGCGCTGCTGGACCTGGTGGCGCTGTCGGCGGAGGCGGCGAAGGCCGAGGGCAAGAGCTGCGGTGTCTGCGGTGAGGCGGCCTCCGATCCGCTGCTGGCATGTGTGCTGACGGGTCTGGGGGTGACGTCCCTGTCGATGGGCGCGGCGTCGATTCCCTATGTCCGGGCGACGCTGGCCAAGCACACGCTCGCGCAGTGCGAGCGTGCGGCGGCGGCCGCGCGGGCCGCGGACAGTGCCGAGGAGGCGCGGATCGCCGCGCAGGCGGTGCTGTCCGGGGAGTGACCCGCTCCGGTTGACGGGTGGAAGGGCCTCGCGGCGACCGCGGGGCCCTTCCGCCGTTCCGGCGGGACACCCGCGGGCGGCCGACCGGCCCGCCGGTGTCCCGGAGCGGCCGGTGGGACCGGCCGGGGACGGTCAGTGGTGGGGGTCGGGTTCGTCGGTGGGGACGGGGAAGCCGGCGTGGTACTCGGTGCCGGGCTCGGGCGGGACGGGTTCGCCGGTGGCGGCGTCGGTGCAGTAGGCGCTGAAGACCCCGGCTTCGGAGAGGGGGACGAAGCTGCTGCGGTGGACCGTCCAGCCGTGGACGCGGTCGGCGGCGCCGGAGCCGGCGGTGCGCAGGACCACTCCCGCGGGGCGGCCGAGGGCGACGGCGACGGCGAGGACGGTGATGAACTCGGCGTATGCGGCGGGGTCGGGGCGGGCTGCGGGGTCCGCCGGGTCCCGGTCGGCGGCGAGGGTGACGAAGAGCCGTTCCGCGGGGGCGGCGACGCTGCAGACGAGGTGGTGGCTGCCGGGGCCGGCTTCTTCGAGGAGGCGGGCGAGAAGGTGGGCGGCGCGGTCGAAGGACGCCTTGCCGATGTCCTGGCCGCAGTCGGCGCAGGGACCGGCGGCGGCGAGCAGACCGGCCGCGTACTCCCAGGTCGCCCGGCGGACGCTGTGGTCGATCAGCAGGGGCAGGAGTTCGCCGATGGGCTGGCCGGTGTAGTCGAGGGCGCCGCCGCGGGCGGCGGCGACGGCGGTGTAGCGGCTGCGGCTGAGCGGGCTGTCGGGGTCGAGGCCCTCGCCGGCGCAGTAGTGCGCGTACTCCTCGGGGTCGAAGAGGACGACGGCGGTGTGGAGCCGGTCCCCGGCGAGGGAGCCGAGGAGGTCCTCGACCCGGTGGAGGTAGGAGGGGTGGTCGTCGAAGGGGAAGCTGCGGTAGCCGGACATGGCGGCGAAGTCGTGGGCGTCGGCGAGGATTCCCACGGTGGCGGGGACCTCCCGGCGGAGGGCGCGGCGGGCGGCGGCCCGGCCGCGGGGGCGGTCCGGGCCGGTCCGGCCGGGGCCGGGGCGCCTGCCGCCGGCCGGCGTGCGGCGGGTGCGGCCGGTGGGTGCGGTCTCGTGCGTCATGGTCCCCCCTGGTGGCGTACGGTCGAATATCGATTACTCACCGTAGCCGTCGCCACTGACAGTGGCCGGTCGGGGCCGCCGCGAGGCTGTCAGCCGCCGCCTTCGCCGCGGAGCCGGGTCCGTTCGGCGCCGAGGCCGGTGTAGTAGGTGAGGAGCTCGGGCCGGTCGACGGAGCCGGGGTTGACGGCCTGGGCGGGGTCGGCTCCCTGGAGGAGTCGTTTGACGGGGACTTCGAGGCGCTTGCCGGTGAGGGTGTGGGGAATCGCGGGCACGGCGATGATGTCGTCCGGTACATGGCGCGGGGAGAGCTGTTCGCGGAGGGTGCTCTTGATCCGGGCGCGCAGGCCGTCGTCGAGGCCGGTGCCGTCGGCGAGGTGGACGAAGAGGGGCATCCAGTAGCCGCCGTCGGGTTCCTCGACGCCGATGACGAGGGATTCGCGGATTTCGGGGAGCCGTTCGACGGCCTCGTAGATATCGGCGGAGCCCATCCGGACGCCCTGGCGGTTGAGGGTGGAGTCGGAGCGGCCGTGGACGACGACGGTGCCGCGGCCGGTGAGGGTGATCCAGTCGCCGTGCCGCCAGACGCCGGGGAACATCTCGAAGTAGGCGGCGCGGTAGCGGTCCTGGTCCGGGTCGTTCCAGAAGGTGGTGGGCATGGAGGGCATGGGCCGGGTGACGACGAGTTCGCCGACCTCGTCGACCAGGTCCCGGCCGTTCTCGTCCCAGGCGTGCAGATCGGTGCCGAGGCAGGGGGCCTGGAGTTCGCCGATATGGACGGGGAGGGTGGGGACGGCGCCCGCGAAGCAGCTGCAGACGTCGGTGCCGCCGCTGACGGAGGCGATCCACAGATCGGCTCCGGCGGCGGCGAACTCGTCGTGCAGCCAGCGGAAGCCGTCGGGCGGCAGGGGGGATCCGGTGGTGGCGACGCAGGCGATCCGGGAGAGGTCGTGGTCGCGGGCGGGATGCACCCCGGCCTTGCGGCAGGCCATGACATAGGCGGCGGAGGTGCCGAAGAAGGTGGCGCCGGTGCGTTCGGCGACGGCCCACTGGGCGCCGGTTTCCGGATAGCCCGGGCTGCCGTCGTACAGGACGACCGTGGTTCCGGTGAGCAGCCCGGAGACCAGGTAGTTCCACATCATCCAGCCGGTGGAGGTGTACCAGAAGAAGCGGTCGCCGGGGCCGAGGTCGCAGTGCAGGCCGAGCTGTTTGAGGTGTTCGAGGAGGATGCCGCCCTGGGACTGGACGATGGCCTTGGGCAGTCCGGTGGTCCCGGAGGAGTAGAGGATCCACAGGGGGTGGTCGAAGGGGAGCTGCTCGAAGGGGGTGTCGGCGGTGCCCTCGGTGACCTCGGACCAGTCGCGGGCGCCGTCGGGGGTGCCGGTGCCCAGGACGGGGATGTGGATCACGGCGCGCAGGCCGGGGAGTCCGGCGCGGAGTTCGGCGACGGTGTCGGCGCGGTCGTGCTCCTTGCCGCCGTAGCGGTAGCCGTCGACGGTGAAGAGGACGACGGGTTCGACCTGCTGGAAGCGGTCGAGGACGGCGCGCGCGCCGAAGTCGGGGGCGCAGGAGGTCCATACGGCGCCGACGGCGGCACTGGCGAGGAAGGCGACGACGGCCTGGGGGATGTTGGGGACGTAGGCGCAGACCCGGTCGCCGGGGCCGACGCCGGTCTCGCGGAGCCGGGCGGCGAGGGCCAGGACCTGGCGGCGCAGCTCCGCCCAGCTGGTTTCGGCGGGTTCGTGGCGTTCGTCGGCATGGACGAGGGCGGTGTCGCCGGGGCGGGTGTCGGCGGCGCGCAGGGCGTGTTCGGCGTAGTTGAGGGTGCCGCCGGTGAACCAGGCGGCGCCGGGCATGGCGGGGTCGGCCAGGACCTGGTCCCAGGGGGTGCCGAAGCGTACGTCGAAGTATTCGGCGACCGCGCGCCAGAAAGTGTCGAGGGAGCCGGTGGACCAGGCGTGGAGGGCGGGGTATCCGCCGTCGGCCGGAGCTCCGTGGTGCTCGGCGGCCCAGCGCTGGAAGTGGGTGATCCGGGCGGCGGCGACGCGGTCGGCGTCCGGCTGCCACAGAGGCTCCGGGCCCCGGGCCGGGGTCGCTTCGTTCGCTGGATTCACTGGGGTCACAGTGCGGCTCCGGATGGCTCTGGTCGTCCCGCGGGTCCTGGTCGGATCGCCGGGGGCGGTGCGCGGTGGCTGCGGGGGCCTCGGGCGTGCCGGTGTGTGCGCGCCGCTCGGCTGCTACGGACGATGCCATGTGATCGTCTTTCGCACCAGGGCACGGCGGTGTGCCGGTCCGGTGCGGTGGGCGAAGTGCCGGAGTGCCGGGGGTGAACGGGTGCTGAACCCGGTCCCGCCGGCGGGGGGCCGGTGGCAGGCTGAGCCGCATGGACGGTCGTGAGCTGGTGTGTTCGGTACGGAGCCTGCGGAGGCTGCGCGGTCTGGGGCGGCTGCGGGCGCTCGGTGCGCGGCAGGGGCTGCGGGCGGCGCGCCGGGCGTGGCGCAGGCGGCGGACGGACGCGTGGGGGCTGCCGCCGCGGGGGGCGGAGCGGGCCCGGGTGCCGGGTCCGCTGTCGGGGGCGGAGGCGCTGCCGGGCGGTGGGGTGGTGCGGTTCGCCCGTTCGGAGTTGCGGATCCGGGTGTCGGCGGGGGGCGCGGTGTTCTGGGGGTGGGACGGGGCGGGTCCCGAGCCGTCGTACGCGCTGGCGGGGCCGGTGCCGGAGGCGGATCCCCGGGCCGGTCTGGAGCCGGATACGGACGGCGGCTGGCGGGTGGTGTCGCGGCGGGTGACGGTGGCGGTGTCCCGGTACGGGGCGGTGGAGGTGCGTACGCCCGGCGGGGTGGTGCTGCGGCGGGACCTGCCGCCGCGGTGGTGGGAGCCGGTGGGGGGTGGTGGTCCGGCGCGCTGGCTGCTGCGTTCGGAGGTGGCGGCCGACGCGCGGTTCTTCGGGCTGGGCGGGCGGGGTTCGGGGCCGGGGCTGCGGGACGGGACGTACCGGCTGGGGAATTCGGGTCCTGGGGCCGGGGATCCGGTGGACGGGCCGTCGTCGCCGGCGATGCCGGTGCAGGTGGTGGTGGCCGACGCCGGAACGCATCTGGCGTTCCACGACACGACGTGGGACGGGCGGGTGACGCTGCGGCAGGGTGCGGAGGGCGGGGGTTCGGGGCACGACCGGCCGGGGACCGCGGTGCTGCGGATGGAGGGCGGTCCGCTGCGCTGCTGGGTGGTGGTGGGCACGCCCGCGGGGGTGCTGGCGCGCTGGTCGCGGCTGACGGGCCCGGCGGCGGTGCCGCCGTCGTGGGCGCTGGGGGTGCAGCATGCGGTGCTGGACGGGGCGGGGATACGGGAGGCGGTGGCGGGATACCGGGAGCGGGGGCTGCCGCTGTCGGCGGTGCATCTGGGCGGCCCCGGCGGTCTTCCGGGGGCGGGGGCGCGGGGGTGGTTTCCGGCGGCACCGCCCGGGGCGCGGGAGCTGCGGGCGGCGGGGGTGCGGCTGGTGCCTGTGGTGGCGCCGGAGATCGGGGCGGAGCGGGGTGATCCGGTGTACGAGGAGGGGCGGCGGCTGGGGGTGTTCGTACGGGACGGGCGGGGGCGGGAGGTCCGGGGCGGGTGGGGGGCCGGGGAGTGCGCGTATCCGGATTTCACCGATCCGGCGGTGCGGCGCTGGTGGGGCGGGCTGTGCGCGGAGCGGGTGGCGGCGGGTTTCTCGGGGGTGGCGCTGACCGGCAACGCGCCTTCCGGGGGCGGGGTTTTCGGGGGTTCGGCGCTGCCGCGGTCGGCGCGGCACGCGCTGGAGGGCCGGGGTGGTGATCACCGGGAGGCCCGCAATGTGTACGGGGCGGCGATGGCGCGGGCGGGATACGAGGGGCTGCGGCGGCTGCGCCCCGCGGAGCGGCCGTTTCTGCTGTCGCGTGCGGGGTGGGTGGGGATGCAGCGCTACGGGGGTGTCTGGGCGGGCCCGGGCGGCGCGGACTGGGCGGGGTTGCGGGCGGCGCTGTCGCTGGTGCTGGGGCTGGGGTTGTGCGGGGTGCCGTACGCGGGGGCGGACGGTGCGGCCGGCGGTGCCGGGTGCGGTGCGGGTCCGTCGGCGGAGTGGTATCTGCGGCGGTTGCAGCTGGCGGCGTATCTGCCGTTGTTCCGTACCGGGCCGGGGGCGGACGGCCGGGAGCCGTGGGGGGCGGGCCCGGTGGTGCTGGAGCAGGCGGGGGCGGTGCTGCGGGAGCGGGAGCGGCTGCTGCCGTATCTGGTGACGCTGGCGCAGGTGGCGAAGCTGACCGGGTCGCCTCCGGTGCGGCCGGTGTGGTGGGGGGCGCCGGAGGACCGGGCGCTGCGGGAGTGCGGGGACGCCTTTCTGCTCGGGGACGCGCTGCTGGTGGCGCCGGTGCTGGAGCCGGGGGTGGTGCGGCGGGCGGTGCGGCTGCCGCGGGGCCGCTGGTACGACACGGTGACGGGCCGGGTGTACGACGGCCCCGGGCGGGTGGTGATGGAGGCGCCGCCGGAGCGGATACCGGTGCTGGCGCGCGGTGGTTCGGTGGTTCCGGTGCGGGGTGCGGACGGCGGGGTGGAGCTGGAGGTGTGGGCGCCGCCGCCCGGGCGCAAGGGGGGTGGCCTGGTGGTGCCGGATCCGGGGGACGGCTGGGCGCGGGCGGAGGTCGAGCGGTACGCGGTGCGGTCGGCGGGCGGCCGGGTGGTGGTGAAGCAGGTCCGGGGGGACGGGGTGGTGGCGCCGGGGCGGCCGGTCCGGGTGCGGGGCGCGGCCGCCGGGGACGGTGGTCGGGTGTAGTGGCCGGTCGCGGCGGTCGGGTGCAGTGGTCAGTTGTAGCGGCCGGCGAACCAGTTGGCGACGGCCTCGGTGTGGGTGGGGAAGGCGAGGGGGCCGGGGGTGCGGAGCAGTTGCCGGCCGGTGGTCTCGGCGGTGGGGGCGTCGGGGGGCAGGGTGGCGGCGGGGAGCGCGGGCAGCAGGGCGACGAGGAGGAGGTGGCCGGTGTCGGCGCTGATGGCGTCGGCGAGCCGGACGTCGGCGGCGCGGGCCTCGATCCGGGTCTCCTCGTGGAGTTCGCGGACGGCGGCCTCCTGCCAGGTCTCCCGGTGGTCCACGAAACCGCCGGGGAGGGCGGTGCGGCCCGCCTCGGGTTCGATGGCGCGGATGATGACGACGAGTCCGGTGCCGTGTGCGTCGTGGACGGGCTGGAGGGCGACGGCGACCGGGAGCGGGTTGCGGTAGGCGGTGGCCGCACAGCCGGGGCAGGTACGGGGCCAGTCGCGGGCGGCGGGGCCGTAGGGGGTGCCGCAGTGGCCGCAGTGGGAGTTCTCGGGCATCCGCGGGACTGTAGCGGACGGGGGCGGGGACGGTACGGGCGGCGGTGGGTGCGGGGCCCTGGCCGGGTGCGGGCCCGGGGGTTACCGTGCGGTTCATGGAGCGGACATTCGATACGTACGAGGAGTTCTGGCCGTACTACGTGGCGATGCACTCCCGGGCGGCGACCCGCTGGGTCCATCTGGCGGGCACGCTGACCGGGCTTGCGGTGGGCGCGTACGGGGTAGCGCGGGGCCGGAAGCGGTATCTGGCCGCGCTGCCGCTGATCGGCTACGGGACGGCCTGGCCCGCGCACTTCCTGATCGAGGGGAACAATCCGGCGACGTTCGGGCATCCGCTGTGGTCGCTGCGCGGGGACGCCCGGATGATCCGGACGATGCTGGCGGGGCGGGACCGCGAACTGGCGGAGACCGCCGCGCAGTGGTTCGCCGAGGACCGCTGAGGGCCCGGACCGCGGGGTCCGCACCCTAGCTTTCTGACGTCATGTCAGATATTTGTGGTCGGAGCACGGGCATCGGACCGCGGTTCCGGGGAGGACCTTTGACACGCGCACCCGTGACGGCCGGCTGGTTCCGGGACGGCGGGGAGGGCGGCTTCGCACTGCTGGGCACCCGCTGCAACTCCTGTACCGCCGTCTTCTTCCCCCGCGAGGACGGCTTCTGCCGCAATCCGGAGTGCGGGGGCGGGCGGCTCACGGAGGTCGCGCTGTCGCGGCGCGGCACGGTGTGGTCGTACACCGACGGCCGCTACCGCCCGCCGCCCCCGTACCCCGGCGACCCGGACGAGCCGTGGGAGCCGTACGTTCTGGTGGCGGTCGAGCTGGCCGCCGAGCGGATGGTGGTCCTCGGGCAGGCCGCGCCGGGGGTGACGCTCGGGGATCTCGCGGTCGGCGCCGAGGTGGAGGTGGTGCCGGGAGCGCTCGGCGACGGCACCGCCGTCTGGCACTGGCGGCCGGTGGGGGCGGAGCGTTGAGCGGGGCCGCCGGGGACGTCGCGGTCCTGGGGGCGGGTATGCACCCCTGGGGCAAGGGAGGCCACGGTTTCCTCCACTACGGCACGATCGCCGCCCGCGCGGCCCTCGCCGACGCCGGTGTCGCCTGGCGGGACGTCGGATCGGTGGTCGGCGCCGCCACCGTACGCGGCGGCTATCCGGGGCATGTCGCGGGCGCCTCCTTCGCCCGGGCACTCGGCTGGCAGGGGGCGCGGGTCACCAGTGTGTACGCGGCCTGCGCCTCCGGCGCCCAGGCGATCGGCACCGCGCGGGCCCAGATCCTGGCGGGTCTCGCGGACGTCGTGCTGGTGGTCGGCGCGGAAGCGGCGCCCAAGGGTTTCTTCGCCCCGGCGGGCGGGGACCGGCCCGACGATCCCGACTGGCTGCGGTTCCGGCTGCTCGGGGCGGTCAATCCGGCCTACTTCGGGCTCTGGGCCCGGCGCCGGATGGCCGTGCACGGCGACACCCCGGAGGACTTCGCGCTGGTCAAGGTGAAGAACGCGGCCGCCGGAGCGCTCAATCCGTACGCCCGCTACCGGACGGCCGTCACCGCCGCCGAAGTGGCGGCCTCCCCCGTGGTCGCGGATCCGCTGCGGCTGCTGGACATCTGCGCCACCTCGGACGGGGGCGCGGCGCTGGTGCTGTCGAGCACGGCGTACGCCCGCCGCCACGGGCATCCCCGCCCGGTCCGGATCCGGGCCGTCTCCACCGCCGGGCCCGTCTATCCGCGGACCGTGCCCGACCTCCCGGACATCGCGACGGACTCGGCCGCCGCCGTACCTCCCCCGGCCGGGTCGTTCCGGGCCTCCGTGGCCCGGGCCGCGTACGAGGAGGCGGGCACCGGCCCCGGGGATCTGTCGCTGGCCGAGGTGTACGACCTGTCGACCGCCCTCGAACTGGAGTGGTACGAGGACCTCGGGCTCTGTACGCCGGGCGGGGCGGCCCGGCTGCTGCGCTCGGGGGCGACCGCGCTCGGCGGACGGATCCCGGTGAATCCGAGCGGGGGTCTGGCGTCCTTCGGGGAGGCGGTGCCCGCACAGGCGATCGCCCAGGTCTGCGAGCTGGTCCGGCAGCTGCGGGGGGAGGCGGGTCCGCGGCAGGTGGCCGGGGCGCGGGCCGGGATCACGACGAACCAGGGGCTGTTCGGGCACGGGTCGGCGGTGGTGGCGGTCCGCTGAAGGCGGCGCGGGGGCGCGGGCAGGGCCTCCGGGGCCAGGGGTTCCGGGTGGCCCCGGGCGGGCGGTGCGCCCGGGGGTCTGCCACGCCCGGCGTTCGGCGCCGACGGCTCGGCCGGACACGGACGACGGCTGACGCCCCCGGCTCGCCCGGCCGCACCGGCTGACCGCCGACGGCAGGGGCCGGGGCCGGGAGGGCGGAGACCCGCGGCTCCACCCCGCCGGGACACGGCCGCCGGGCGGACCGCCGGCGCCCCGCCCGGCAGCCCCTGCGCACCGCCGCCCGGCCGGACCGGTCCGCCCGGCACCGGAGTGCGGCGCCCCCGTACGGCGGACCGCGCACCCCCGGCCGCCGTCAGTTCGCCGCGTGCCGCTGTGCCGGGTCGACCAGTTCCAGGGCGTGTTCGACCACCGTGACGAGGACCGTCTTCACCGACTCGCGCTCCCGCGCGTCGCACAGCAGCAGCGGGACCCCGGCGTCCAGGTCGAGGGCGGCGCGCACCGATGTCACGGGGAAGCGTTCGGTGCCTTCGAAGCAGTTGACGGCAACGGTGAACGGGATGCCCCGGCGCTCGAAGTAGTCGACGGCGGCGAAGGAGTCCGCCAGCCTGCGGGTGTCGGCCAGCACCACGGCCCCCAGCGAGCCCTGGGCCAGTTCGTCCCAGAGGAACCAGAAACGATCCTGCCCGGGGGTGCCGAAGAGATAGAGGACCAGGTCCTCCCGGAGGGTGATCCGGCCGAAGTCCATGGCGACCGTGGTGGTCGTCTTGGCCTCGACGCCGCCGGTGTCGTCCACCGGCCGGCCCACCTCGCTCAGATCCTCCTCGGTACGCAGCGGACGGATCTCGCTGACCGCGCCCACCAGCGTGGTCTTGCCGACCCCGAAGCCTCCGGCGACCAGGATCTTCAGAGCCAGCGGCGCACTGCGCCGCGCCGTGCTAGAGGGCCCGGAGACCATTGATCACCTCGCGGAGAATGTTCACGTCCGGCAGCTCCGCCGGCGGAACGGGACGGGTTACCTGGACGAGTTCGTCCTCGACGAGATCGCCGACCAGGACCCGGATCACCCCGACGGGGAGATCGAGACCCGCGGCCAGCTCGGCGATCGACTGCGGACTGCGCTCGGACCGCTCGACGATGTCGACGTGCTCCGGCGAGAGATGGTGCCCGTGGCCGGTGGTTCCGGCCGCGGGGCCGGGCACGACGAGCGCGATCAGATCGAGCCGGTGGTGCTGGGAGGTGCTGCTGGTACGGCCCCGGGTCATCGCGTACGGCCGGACCACGGGGCCCGCCTCGGCGTCGACGAAGTGCCGCGGGGGACGGGGGCCGCCGAACCGGCGGGCCCGCTCCTCCCGCCCGGCGGGTCCGGAGTCCGGGGTGCTCCCGGGCTCCGGGCCGGCCGGGGACGGAGACGCCTCCTGTGGCGGATGAGGCTGGTGCGGTCGGTGCGGCTGATGTGTCTGGTGCTGCTGGTGTGACGGAAGGGGCTGCTGTGGTTGCGGGGGGCCGGGAGGGCGGTGCTGCGGCTCCGGCGGCCGGTCCTCGGGCGGCTGCGCCCGCCGGGAGGCCGGCCGCGGGCGGAACCGCCGTAATCGCCGGGCCCGGCCGGGCGGCCGGACCCGGGGCTCCCCGGTCCCGTCCCCCATGGCCCCGTCCATACCCTCGGTACCGTCCGCCCGGTCGGCCGTACCGTCGCCCGCGCCGTCCCCGGTGCCGTCACGCATACCCGGCGTCACCCGCCGGCGGCGGATCGCCCGGTCCGGGGAGCCGTGGCGAGATGAACCCCGACGCGCTTCACCATGAGCGTCATCTCATAGGCGACCAGACCGACGTCGGAGTCCGCGTCGGCGAGGACCGCGAGACAGCTGCCGTCGCCCGCGGCGGTGACGAAGAGGAACGCCTCGTCCAGCTCCACCACGGTCTGCCGGACCTGCCCGGCGTCGAAGTGGCGGCCCACCCCCTTGGCGAGGGAGTGGAAGCCCGAGGCCACGGCGGCGAGATGCTCCGCGTCCTCCCGGCTCAGTTCCCGCGAGGTACCGGTGGCCAGCCCGTCGCTGGAGAGCACGAGCGCCCGGCGGATGCTGCCGACCCGCTCGACCAGCTCGTCCAGGAGCCAGTCGAGCGCGCCCGCACCGCCCCGGTCGAACGGGCGTCCCCCGGTGGCGTCTGCTGCGGCGTGCGGTGCGGTCATGGACCGTTCCCCTCCGATGTCGTTCGTGGTGCCGGACGGCCGGCGGTGGTGCCGGTCCCCGGACCGGTGCTCGGGACGGCGGCCGGGTCGGTGCCGTCCGCGTTCTGGCGGCGCCCCCGCTGCCAGCCCTGCTGCATGGACGCCATCCGGGCCCGTACGGACTCGGCGTCGCGCAGCGCGTCGGTGTCGCCGCCGCTTCCCCGGGCCGGGCCGGCGCGCCGCCGGGCGCGGGACGGCTCGGGGGTCTCCCGCAGCTGCGGGGCGAGGCTGGCCTGGCGCACCCGGCGGGGCAGGCCGTCGACGAAGCCCGGCGGTTCCTCGGCGCGGCGGTGGCCGCCGGTGTGGGGCTCGGCCGGGTCGCCGCGGCCGGCGGGAGCGGGGAAGGGGGTCGCGGCGGCGGAGCGGTGGCGGCCGGTCGCCGGGTCGGGCTGCCGGGGACGGCGGGGCAGCGGGACGACTCCCGGCGGGCGTCCGGGCGCGGGTTCCCCCGCCTGCTGGTGCTCCTCGCCGCCGCCCGTCCGGGGCGGCTGCGGGGACCGGGTGTCCTGGGGGTAGCGGTAGCCGCCGGGCTCGCCGTACGGGTCGACCGGATCGTACGGATCCGGCGGGCGGCGCAGTCCGGGGAGGCGGTGCGGGGTGCCGTACGCAGCCGGGGAGCCGGCCGGGTACGCGGCGTCCGCCGGACCGGCCGCGTCCGGGCCCGGCCGGTTGGCCCCGGACGGCGGAACGGGCCTGCCGGGGAACGGCGGCGGGGCGCCCTCCGCGGGCTCCTGGTCCGCCGCCGGCAGGGCCGAGCGTCCGGCGGACGGCACCGGGCGGCGCACGGGCGGCCCGGACCGGACCGGACGGTCGAACGGGGAGGCACCGGACGTGTCGTCCTCCGGGGCGTCGGTCAGCAGGGCGACCGGCAGGAAGACGACGGCCGTGGTCCCGCCGTACGGCGACGACTGGAGCGAGACCCGGACGCTCTGGCGCTGGGCGAGCCGGCTGATGACGAAGAGACCGAGGCGGTCCGTGTCGGAGAGCTCGAACTCGGGGGTCTCGGCCAGCCGGAGATTGGCCTCCAGGAGGATCTCGGGGGCCATTCCGAGGCCCCGGTCGTGGATCTCCAGGGTGAATCCGTTGGCGACCCGCTCGCCGTGCACCTCCACGGCGGTGTGCGGGGGCGAGAACACCGTGGCGTTCTCCAGGAGTTCGGCGATCAGATGGGTCAGGTCGGCGACCGCCTGGCCGCCGACCCCGATCCGGGGCAGCCGCCGTACCTCGATGCGCTCGTAGTCCTCCACCTCGGCGACCGCGGCCCGGACGATGTCCATCAGCTGGACCGGCTTGCGCCACTGCCGGGAGGGAGCGGCACCGGAGAGGATGACCAGGCCCTCCGCATGACGGCGCATCCGGGTGGTGAGGTGGTCCAGCCGGAAGAGGTCGGCGAGTTCCTCCGCGTCCTCGGTGCGGCGCTCCATGGCGTCGAGGAGGGTGAGCTGGCGGTGGAGCAGGACCTGGTTGCGCCGGGCGAGGTTGACAAAGACCTCGGAGACGCCGCGGCGCATCTCGGCCTGGCGGACCGCGGCTTCGACGGCGGCGCGCTGAAGGGTGTTGAGGGCCCGGCCCGCCTGGCCGATCTCGTCCTTCTCGTACTCCAGGCGCGGCGCCTCCGTCTCCACGTCGACGTGTTCGCCGGCGGCGAGCCTGCGCATCACCCCGGGCAGCCGGACCCCGGAGACCTCGTGGGCCTCGCGGCGCAGCCGTGAGAGGTCCCGGACCAGGTCGCGTCCGATGCGTACCGAGACGACGACGGAGACCAGCAGGGCGAGGAAGCCGAGCACTCCGGCGACGCCCGCCTTGATGAAGACGTCCCAGGCGGCGGGGTCGACCCGGTCCCGGTGGCGTTCCTCGGCCTCCACGGCCTCCAGCTGGAGCCGGTCCAGGACGGGGGTGACGGCCTGCCGCCACTGCACCGCCTGGTCGGCGTCGGCGGGTGCGGCGGGGTCGCCGGTGACCAGCCGGTGCTCGGCGTCGCGCAGCGGTGCGGTGCGGGGGCCGGTCCAGAAGGTGCGGTAGATCTCGCGCTCCCGGGGCGGGAGCAGCTCCAGGTTGACCTCGTAGAGCAGTTCGCGGCGGGCGACCAGACCGGTGACGTCCCGCAGTTCGGCGGCGGTGATCCGGCCCGCCGTCAGGGCGGAGGAGATCAGCGCGTGTTCGCGGGCGAGTGCCTCGGTGGCGCGGCCGAGGCCGACCAGGGCCCGGCCCTGGCGGTCCATGCCGACGTCGCTGAGGGTGTGGAGGTCGTTGAGGAAGGTGAAGGCGGGGTCGATCAGACCGTTGTAGTAGTCCATGGCCCGGGCCCGCGGCACCGTACCGCCGTCGACGGACGCGCGCAGCGCGACGAGTCCGCCGAAGCCGTCGACGAAGACGGCGAGTTTCCGTTCGCCTTCGGACCGCAGGGCGTCGCGGAGCCCGGCGTCGGCGGCCCGGGTACGGACCAGGGTGAGGGCGCGGTCCACGGCGGCGCGCCGCTCGCCCAGTTCGGCCTGGGCTCCGGAGGCGCGGCGGTCGGCGAGATGGACCAGGGTGTGGTGGCGCTCCTGCTGGAGGGCGTGGACCGCGATGGCGACGGGGCCGCCGGCGTCGTCGACGACCGAACCGACCTCCAGCAGCCGGGCCGCCTCCCGGCCGGTGAGGAAGGTCGTGAAACCCCAGAGCGCGGTGAGGGAGAGCAGGGGAACCAGCAGCAGCGCCACGATCTTCCGGCGGATGGACTTCCCGCGAAAGCGCATGGCCTCCCCCTGACGGACCGCCCGGCGGGCTGCGGTCCTCCGTGCTCTCCGGTCAGCAAACGGCGCGAGCCTACTACTGTCACACAATCAACTCGAAGGGCCGCCCGGGCGATTTTCGGCCGACCGACCGGCCGTGCGGCATGGAGGGTTCCGGCATTCAAGGTGTTGGGATTCCCGGGCGTGTCGCACAGGTCGGGACGGGTGCGGCGGCGGGGCCGCGCGGAGATGGCCGGATTCCTGCGATCAGTTGGCCCCGCGGTGGAACAGAAAGGGGCCCCCGGGCGTCTATATGTACAGGGCTGATGGGAACCTGCCGTTAGCGACCGGTAGTGCGAGTTTCGCCCGCACTGTCGGTATCGCGCGTACCGGATGTCAACCGCTTTTCCGGAAGCGTCCGGTGGCGGGGTCCGGGAGGGCCGCGCAGGGTTCCGCGGGGACCGCCGCATCCGGACAGGGGCGGCGGGTCTCCGCCGGACGGGAGTAGCGGTGCGGGATTCCGGGCAGCCGAAGACAGGACGGACGGACATGGGGGATGTGGGGAGTGACCGGAACCATGGACACGGGCGAGCGTCGTGCGACGGCGGCGCGCGCGGAGGAGGAGAGGCCGGTGCCGCGGCAGCTGTGGGTGGATGAGCCCGTGCCCAGGGCCCGGATGGCCGATCCGGTACGCAGGGCGGCCGTGCGGGCCGTGCTCATCGTGTCGTTGACCCTGATTCAGGCGATGGTCGCGCTGCTGTGCACGCTCGCCGAGTCCTGGCTGGCCTTCCCGATGGTGGTCAGCAGTGTCGCGAGCACGGTCGTGGCGACCTGGTCGGTGCTCGACGTCTGGGTGACGCGCCAGGTGTGGAAGCAGCGGTACGGAGTGGTCTCCACGCCCAGCAGCAGTGCGCGTGCCGCGCGGCGGGAGCGCCGCAGGGCGCGCCGGGCGGCCCGGACCGCCGCCCGGGCGGAGGCGCGGACGGCGCGCCGGGAGTCCGGGAGCCGCCGGGTCGCGGAGGCCGAGGTCTGACGGAGCGCGGGTTCCGCGCGGCGGGCGGTCAGGGGGCGGGGCGTCGCTGCGGCGTCCCGCCTTCTCCGTGTCCGCCGGTGTTGCGCCGCGGCCGGGTGAGCCGTACCGGCCGGCCGTAGCCGGGGTGGACCGCTCCGGGCCCGGTGCGGGCCGCCGCCTCCAGCAGCCGGGGGACGCCCGCGCGGACCGCGCGGGCGCCGTCGCCCCCGGCCGGGTCAGGATCCGGCCGGGCGGTCCGCTCCGGGCCGGGAGACGGCGGACGGATCACCCGGCCCGGCGGCCGGGGCGGCGGGGGCCGGGATCGGGGCGGAGGTCCGGCCGGTGGCGGGCGGGGCCGGCTGTGCGGGGACCGCGGGAGTGTCGCCCGGCGCCCGCCGGAACATCCGGGTGGCGGTGATCTCGCCGTGGATCCGCTCGCCGCTGGTCTCCTGCTGCGGCAGCCCCGGCCGCAGATGCTCCTCCACACTGATGTACTTCAGTCCGGCCCTCAGGTCGGCGTCGTTGCGCAGCCGGATGACCAGCGGGAACTCCGCGAGTGCCGTGGTGTCGAAGAGTCCCGTGGTGTAGAGGAGCTGGACGCCCAGGGCGTCCGAGACCGCCCGCTGGAGCTCCAGCAGATAGGTGGCGTTGGCCCGGCCGATGGGGTTGTCGAGGAAGAGCGTGCCCGCGTGGCGGTGCCGGTCGCGGCCCCGGTCGTTGCTGCGGAGCGCCGCCATCGTGCAGTAGAGCGCGATGGCCGCGGTCAGCAGCTGGCCGCCGGAGAACACGTCGCCCATCTGCCCCACCGGGACGCGTTCGGCCCGGAGTACCGCGTCGGGCTTGAGGATCTCCACGGCGATGCCCTTGGGCTGGAGGGCGGCCTGCACCCCGCGCAGCAGCAGGGACATACCGTCCCGGCGGCCCTCCCCGTACGCCGCCGAGGCGTTCTTGCGGAGGGCGGAGCGGGTGGCCTCGTCGATGACCTCGCCGAGCCGCTCCGACAGGGTCGCCTGGTCGGGCTCCTCGAAGCGGATCCGGAGGAACTCCTGTCCGGACCACTCCCCCAGGCCCTCCGGGAGCCGGGACAGCTTCTGTGCCGAGCGGAGCGTGGCGAGGGCCGACTCGACCAGTCCGCGCAGCCGGTCGACGATGGTGTCGCGGTTCCGCTCCAGCTGGGCCAGTTCGTCGCCGAGCACCCGCAGCCGGGGGGCGAACGCCTCGGCCCAGGCGGCCGCGTGCTCGGGCAGCGCGGCGGCGGGCAGTTCGCGGATCTGCTGGCGGGCCGGGGTGCGGACCTGTTCGTAGCGGGTGGAGTTGGCGTGCCGTACGAGGACGTCGGAGGCCTCCCGTACGCCCGCCTCCGCCGCGGACAGGTCGGCGGCGCAGCCGCGCAGTGAGCGGCGGGCCTCGGCGGCGGACTGCCGGGCCTCGGCGAGGCCGCCGGGATAGGGCTCGGGCTCCTCCGGCCGGGCGGCGTCCTGACCGGCCGGGGGCTCCTGGTGGTCGCGGAGCAGATCGCGGAGCTGGGCGGCGGTCTCGTCGAAGCCGGCGGCACCGTCCTCGGCGGTCCGGTGGGCCGTCAGCAGGGTGCCGTGGGCCTCCCGGGCGGTGTCCAGGTCGTCGGTGCGGGCGGCCAGTTCGGCCGTGGCGGTACGCAGCAGGGCCTGGGCGTGGTCCGCGTCGCCGGGGAGCAGCGCGTCGGGCAGCTCGGTATGGGCGGTGCCGTCGGCGGGGGCGAGGCGTTCGGCCTCGCCGCGCAGCCGGCCGAGCTTCTCGCTGGCCTCCGAGGCCCGGGACTCCAGCATCTGGACGAGGGACTCGGCGCGGGCGGCGGCGGCCTGGCGGGAGGGGCCGTCGGCGCCGTCGGTGCTCTCCAGCAGTTGGGCCGCGCGGGTGCGGACCTTGTTGGTGAGCCGGTCAAGTTCGGCGAGGGCCGCGCTCTCGTCGCTCTCGGCCCGGGCCTGTTCGGCCCGGAGGTCGGCACCGACGCCGACCTTCTCGTAGAGCTGGGACGCGGCGCGGTACGCCTCGCGCAGGGCGGGCAGCGCGGCGCGCGGCGGCTCGGTGTCCCCGGCCGGGCCGTCGCCGTTCCGCGAAGTGTTCTCCGGGGTGTGCTCCGGCGTGTTCTCGGGGGCGCCGGCGATCTCGGCGCGTTCGGCGCGCAGCACCCGGGCGGTGCGGCGGGCGTCGTCGCCGGCACGCTGGGCGGCCCTGCGGTCCTCGTCGGCGGCCTTGGCCCGCTCCCAGCAGGTGGTGGCGCGGGCCTCGGCCTCGACGGCGTCGTCGGCGAGTTCGCGCAGTTTGACCTGCCAGCCGGCCCGCTCCCGGAGCCGGTAGGCGAGCCCGGCGAGGGCGTCGGCGGTGCGCCGGGCGCGCTGGGCGGCCTCCTGGCGGTCCTCGCGGATCCGGGCGGCCTCCGCGGCGGCCTCGTCCGCCTCGGTCCGTTCGGCACGGGCCGCGGCCAGCTCCTCCTGGGCCGCTTCCGCCGCCGTCCGGGCGGCGGCGGCGGCTTCGGCGAGTTCGGCGAGCATGCCGGGCGGGCAGTCGGCGCGCCAGGACGCGAGACGGGCGGCGAGCGCCCGGTCCCCGGCCAGCCGGGCGGCCAGGGTCCTGATCTCCTCGTCGCGGGCGGTGGCCCGGGCGCGCAGGGCGTGCCGTTCCTCGTCGGCCGCGCCTTCGTCGTGCATGGCGGGGTTCGGGGGGACGAGGAAGACGGCGGGCACCTCGCCGCCGCCGTCCGGGCCGGCGCCGGGCGGCGGTACGGGGGCGAGCAGGGCGGCCGCGGTGCCGACGGCGACGGCGGAGCGGGGCAGCAGCGCGGCGGCGCCGAGGACATCGCGGGCGCGCAGGTGGGACGCGGGGTCGGTGATGACGACGCCGTCGACGAGTTCGGGCCGGGCGGCCAGGACCGCGGCGTGGTCGGCGGGGTCGACGGCCTGTGCGAGATAGCGCCAGCCGGGGAGGGCCGGGATGCCGTGCTCCGCGAGGTACTCGACGGTGGCGAGGACGTCGGGGCCCGGGGGCAGCAGTCCGCCGTCGCCGAGGGCGCCGAGGATACGGGCGTCGTCGGCGGCGGCGGTCCGCAGGTCGAAGAGGCGGCGCTCGGCGTCGGTGACGCACTGGTCGAGGAGTTCGCGCAGCTCCCCCGCCCAGCGGTCGAGTTCCCCGGCGGAGAGCGGGCTCTCCGGGTCCCGGACGGGGGTGTCGCCGCCCGCGGCCCCGGCGGGGTCCGGGAGGCCGAGGAGTCCGGCGAGGCGGGGGTCCTCGGCGATGGAGGCGGCGGCCCGGTGTTCGGCGGTCCAGGCGTGTTCGGCGGCGGCCGCGGCGTCGGCGGCGCGGGCGGCGGCGAGTTCGGCGCGGGCCTCGGCGGCGCCGGTCTCCTTGGCGCGCTCCGCGGTGGCCCTGCCGGTCTCCCGGGCGGTGTCCCAGGCGGCGACGGCGGTCTTCTCGGCGTCGCTGGCGGCCAGGGCGGCCCTGGCCGGGTCGGCGCCGGGCGCGCTGTCCTCCAGCCAGCCGGCCCGGACGGCCTCGGCGGTCTCCTGCTCGACCTCGGCCAGCCGCTGGCGGAGGTGGCCGATCTCGCTGCGGGCGCGCTGGGCCTCGGTCGCGGAGGCGGTGGCGTCGCGGTGGGCGGCCTCGCCCGCCTCCTGGAGGACGGCGGAGCGCTCCTCGTGCTCGTTGGCGAGCCGCTCGCCCTCCTCGGCCGCCCCGTGGAGGGCGCGGACCAGGTCGGCGGCGGCGCGGGCGCGGGCCGCCAGGGCGGGGGCGGCGTCCCGCTCCGCCTCGCGGATGGCGGCGGCGACCCGGGCCGAGCGGTCGGCCGCGGCCCGGTGCCGCAGGACGGCTTCGGCCGCCTGCCAGGCGGAGTGGAGGGTGCGGGCGTCGGTCAGTTCGCGGCGCCGGCCGGTGGCGCCCTTCTCGGCGGCGGCCAGCGCGAGGGACGCGTGCCGGTAGGCCAGTTCGGCGGCGACGAGGGAGCTGCGGCCGCGGGTGGTCTCGGCCTCGGCGACGGTGTGGGCGGCCGCGGTGACCTGCCGGGACAGTTCGGCGGCGCGGGTGCGTTCGCCGGCGGCGCGGGCCAGCAGCCGGCGGCTGAGGGTACGGGTGCGGCGCTCGGCGGCGGTATGGATCTCCCGGGCGCGGGAGCGGGTTCCGGCGGCTTCGACGATCCGGTGGAGCAGGTCGACGGAGCCCGCGGTGAAGTCGCGTTCGGCGGTCAGTTCGGCGCGGCGGCCGATCTTGTTGCCGAAGCCGCTGACGAGGTCGGCGAGGCCGTCGGTGTCCCGGGTGTCGGTGACGGCCCGCAGCAGCAGATCGGTGAAGTCGGAGTCCTTCTTGACCGCGAAGAGTCCGGCGGCCTCGCCCTCGTCGGCGTTCATCTCGCGCTGGTAGCGGAAGAGTTCGGGGTCGAGGCCGAGGTCGCCGAGGTGCTCGTTCCAGCGGTCGTGGATTTCCTCCCACTGGACATCGAGGTGGGGATACGCCTTGCCCGCGTCGGTGAGGGCGTCCCGGAAGCCCTTCATGGTGCGGCGGCGGCCGCGGGCGCCGGAGACGCCTTCGGCCGGGGGGCGTACGGAGGTGGACTCGGCGACCGGCAGGGAGTCCAGGCCGAGACCGGGGCCGGGCCGGAAGGAGTACCAGGCCTCGGCGAACTTCCGGGGGTCGTTGGAGACCTGGCGGCCCCGCCATTCGCTGACCTTGCCCACCACGACGAGTTCACCGGTGAGGGTGTGCTGCCACTCCAGGGCGACATGACCGCAGTCGTCGGCGAGCAGGAACTTGCGCAGCACTCCGGAGCTGGCGCCGCCGAGGGTGTTGCGGTGGCCCGGAAGCATCACCGAGAAGATCAGCTTGAGCAGGACGGACTTGCCGCCGCCGTTCTCCAGGAAGAGCACGCCCGCGGGCGCGGGACGGCGCGGCGGGCCGACCGGCTCCTCCTCGAAGAACTCCGCCTGGGCGGGTGCGGGGTGGGGCACCGGCTCGCCGACCCCGCGCAGGTCCAGCACGGTGTCGGCATAGCGCGCACCGGCCGGCCCGATGGAGTAGAGGCGAACGCGGGACAGCTCGTACATGGCGGCGGACTCTCAGATGTCGACTGGTCGGGATACCGGGGTACCGGGCGGGGGCCGGGTCGCGGGGGCCGCCCGCGCCGGGGCGGTCCCCGCGGACCCGGTGTCAGGCGTGGAAGGGGAGACCGGCGTCGGCGGCCAGTTCCAGATCGTCGCCCTCGGGCGGGGGCAGCAGGGTGGCGCCGCCGTCGCTGACCGGGACGACGCCCAGGTCGAGCAGTTCGGCCATGGCGGCGGTGCCCGCGAGATCGCGGACCTGGAGCTGGTAGCGGGCGGTGGTGCGGTAGGTGCCGCCGGATTCGTCGCCGGTGCGCTGGAGGAAGCCGGAGTCGGTGAGGAAGGCGGCGGCCTTGCCGACGATGCCGGTGGTGGATCCGGCGAGGCGGCGGGCGTCCTTGGTGGCCCCGGTGGAGCTGCGGCGGGCGTAGACCCGCCAGGCGGACTCCAGTCCGGGGGCTCCGCTGGCGGGGTCGGTGTTCTCGCCCTGCTCCCCGGCGCGCTCTTCGAGACGGCGGCAGGCCTGGCGGACGAAGGCGTCCACGCCGTTGACGGTGACCCGGCCGATGTAACCGTCGTCGGCGAGGTCCTCCGGGCGGGGGAAGGCCATGGTGGCGACGGCGAGATGGGCCAGTCCGTGGAGGAAGCGGTCGGCGGAGTCCGCGGCGGCCCGGCGGGCGTAGTCGCCCATGCGGACCGCGAAGACGGAGTCCTCTCCGGCGGTGACGGCCATGCCCGCGCGGGCGGAGACCTCCAGGACGACCAGCCCGAGGCCGGTGGCGACGGCGTCGGCGAGCCGGGCGAAGGCGGAATCGTCCCGGTAGCGGCGGAGGAGTTCGGCGTACTCCGCGTCGCGGGCGGGCAGCAGCTTGGGCTGGAGTCCGAAGGAGACCAGCCGGGCGGCGTCGGCGGCGTCGGCCGGGGTGACCACGGGTGCCGCGGCCGGCCGGTCGGCAGCCGGGGCGGGGGCCTCGGTCTCCGGGGCCGGATCGCGCCGGGGTTCGCGCTCGGCGTGCGGTTCGGTCACTGGGCGGGCTCCTCGTGCGGACAGGGCGGACAGGACGTACGGGCGGTCGGGGACCTGTGGGATCCGTGCGGCGTGCGCGGTGCGCGGGCCGGCGAAGGCGTACGGGCCGGGCCGGGGGAACAGGCCGGGTGCGGGGTGGGGCACCGGGCCGGGCCTGGGGGACGGGAATGCCGTACGGCGGCCGGGCGCGGGTCCCGTCCCGGGGTCCCGGTGGCCGGGGGTACGGGCCCGGGGCGCGCCCGCGGGGGCCGGGCCGGGGCGGGGTGCCCGGGGCGGCGGGCGGTCATGCCGACTCCGTACGGTCGGCGGCCATTCCGGCGGCGTCGAGCAGGGCCGTCCCCACGATGAGGTCGGCGCCGCCGAACTCCGGGTCGTCCAGCGGGGTGCCGTCGTCGACGGCGAACAGCAGCCGCTCCTCGCCCTGCCGGTAGGCGGTGCCGACCGGGGGGCTGGCCGCATGGACGGCGAGCAGGGCCACCAGATAGGGAAGGTCGGCATCGCCGCGGCGGGCCTCGGCGAGGAGTCCGGAGAGCCGGCGCGGCGCGTCGTGCTCCAGGTCGAGCAGCTCCGCCGCCCGGGCCATCTGCTCCTCGCTGAAGCGGCTGTCGTCCGGGGTGGCGATCAGATCGGGCTCCGGCATCTCGGCGCCGAGGTGCTCCCGTTCGACGGGCGGGGTCAGCAGCAGCTCGACCAGATCGCCGACGCGCACCGAGGCCGGGGTGCGCAGCCCGGTGCCCCGGGCGAAGAAGGCGTCGGTGACCTGCCCGGCGTCCTCCAGGGGCAGCGGCAGCAGCGGGGCGAGGAGCTGTCCGTAGAGGTCGAGGCCGGTACGGGTGGTGGGGCGGGCAAAGGCCTGGCGGTCCTGTTCGGCGCGGAACAGGGGGCCGGCCTCCAGCAGCCGCGACTGGAGCTGGGTGTGCCGGCGGATGCAGTCCTTGACGATGTCGACCAGCTCGGCGGCCCGGCGCTTGTGCTCGGGATCCTCCGCCTCGTCGCGCGCGCGGCGGATATTGGTCAGGATGGCGTTCTCGTGGCGGTAGCGGTCGGCGACATGGTCGAGGGCCTCGGCGATCATGTCGGGGACCGTGTTCAGCCAGTCGACGGCGCGGACGTTGCGCCGGGTGGCCTCCAGGGTGCGGCGGAGGGTCTCCGAGTACTGCACGGTGCGGTAGCGGGCCTGTTCGGCGGCGAGCTGGGCATCGGCCAGCCGGCCGCGGCTGATGAGCACCTCCAGCTTGACCTCGGCGGCGATCTGGGCACTGGTCACATCGGTGTCCAGGGCGCCGACGAGGACGTTGACCGCCTCGTCGGTGGTGCGCAGACAGACCGCGCCGCCGTAGCCGGGGACCTCCTCGACGAGTTTGAAGTCGTAGTCCCGGCGGGTGTAGACGCCGTCGGCGCCGAAGGTGCCGTAGACCGCGCGGAAGCCCCGGTCGACACTGCCGACGTTGATCAGGTTCTCCAGGACCCAGCGGGCTACGCGCTCGTGTTCCGCGGCGGGGCGGCCCGGGGCCTGGGCGGCGATCCGCGGCAGCAGCCTGGCGACTATCTCGTCGTGGTCGGCGCCGGTGTCGAAGTCCATATGGAGGGTGACCAGGTCGATGGCCGCGAGGGCGACCTCCGCCATCGCGTACACCGAGTACTCCCCCGCGAGGTTCGCCTTGCGGGCGTCGAGGTCGTGGAGCGGGGCGGTGCAGGCGAGCGCGCGCAGCCGCCGCGCCAGCCCCTCGTCGGCGGCCGGGCCCTGCGCGGGCCGCGGCCCCGCGCTGAACTGGGGCGGAGCGGGGTCCGTCGAGGCAGGCGAAGTCACGGTGCACAGATTAGGTCCTCTCACCGACAACGGGCGAAACGGTGAATCGCCCGGCTTGTCCCCGCACCGCCGGCCGTGGGCGGTGGCTGCCTCGGATCCCCGTTGCGCGGCCGGTGGGGGCGGGGCCGGGGCCGGGTGCGGACCGCCCGTGACCGGGGGCGGGAACTTTTCCGGCGGCACCGGCGTCAAGGACGACACCACGGCCGTGCGCCGTGGGGCGGTTCCGACACCGGCCGCCACTCGCACTGCGGTGACCGCCGGGGCCACCGGTGCCCCCGTGACGGCGGTGGACGGCGGTGGACTGCGGGCCGCCGGGACCGGAGCCGTGGGCACGGACGGACAGGAGGAAGGGCGGGATGAACCGATGACCTGGGCGTCCATCGACCTCAACGCCGATCTCGGCGAGGGGTTCGGCCGCTGGCGTCTCACCGACGACGAGCCCCTGCTGTCGGTGGTGACCAGCGCCAACGTCGCCTGCGGCTTCCACGCCGGGGACGCGGTGACCATGCGGAACGTCTGCCGGATCGCCGCCGAGCGGTCGGTACGGATCGGCGCCCAGGTGTCCTACCGGGACCTGGCCGGATTCGGGCGGCGCGCGATGGACGTGCCGCCGGAGGAACTGGCGGCCGAAGTCGCCTACCAGATCGGCGCCCTGGACATCTTCGCCCGTGCGGCCGGGTCCCGGGTCTCGTACGTCAAACCGCACGGCGCCCTGTACAACCGGGTGGTGCGCGACGAGGAGCAGGCCGCGGCCGTGGTGGAGGGCGTACGGCTGGCGGGCGAGCCGCTGCCGCTGCTCTCGCTGCCGGGCTCCGCGCTGCACTCGATGGCGGAGAAGGCCGGACTGCCGGTGGTCACCGAGGGGTTCGCGGACCGTGCCTACACGGAGCGGGGCACCCTGGTGCCGCGCTCCGAGGAGGGGGCGGTGGTGTCGGACGCGGCGGCCGTCGTCGACCGTTCGGTGAGCATGGCGCGGTTCGGCGTGGTCACCGCCCGCTGCGGCCGTACCGTCGCCGTACGGCCGCGGTCCCTCTGCGTCCACGGGGACACTCCCGGGGCCGTGGCGCTGGCCCGCCGGGTGCGGGAGGCCCTGGAGACCGCCGGGGTGAGGGTCGAGGCGTTCGTATGAGGGTGCTTCCGGTGGGCGACCGGGCCCTGCTGGTCGAGCTGGCGGACGCGGAGGAGGCGGGGGCGTTCCACGCGGAGCTGCTGCGCCGCCGGGCCGCGGGCGGGCTGCCGCGGGTGACGGACATCGTCCCGGCCGCCCGGACCGTTCTGCTGGACGGGGTGGCCGACCCCGGGCGGCTCGCGGCGCGGCTGGCGGAGTGGCCGCCCGCGCCGCCGCGGCAGCGGGCCGGGGCGGAGGTGGAGGTGCCGGTCCGCTACGACGGGCCGGATCTGGCGGAGGTGGCGGCCTTGTGGGGCGTGGCTCCGGAGGAGGTCCCCCGGATCCACTCGGCGGCCGGGTTCCGGGTGGCGTTCTGCGGTTTCGCCCCCGGCTTCGGCTATCTCACCGGGCTGCCCGAGCGGTACGCGGTGCCCCGCCGGGCCACTCCGCGCACCTCGGTGCCCGTCGGGGCGGTGGGGCTGGCCGGCCCGTACACCGGGGTCTACCCCCGTTCCTCGCCCGGTGGCTGGCAGCTGATCGGCCGGACGGATCTGGAGCTGTGGGATCCGCACCGGGAACCGGCGGCGCTGCTGTCGCCGGGCACCCGGGTGCGGTTCGTGCCGGAGGGAGGATGACCGGCCGGGCCCTCACGGTGGTCCGGGCCGGGCCGCTGACGACGGTTCAGGACCTGGGGCGGCCGGGCCGCGCCCATCTCGGGGTGCCGCGTTCCGGGGCGCTGGACCCGCCCGCGGCCCGGTGGGTGAACCGGCTGGTGGGCAATGCGGAGGGGGCGGCCGTACTGGAGACCACGGTGGGCGGCTGTGCGGTGCGGGCGCACCGGGCGGTCACGGTGGCGGTCGGCGGCGCGCCCTGCGGGGTCCGGGTGGACGGGCGTCCGGTGGCCTGGGGGGCTCCGGTACGGCTGCCCGCGGGTGCGGTGCTGGACATCGGGCGGGCGGTCCGCGGGGTGCGGTCGTACGCGGCGTTCGCGGGCGGCATCGCGGTGGCGCCGGTCCTCGGCAGCCGCTCCACGGATCTGCTGTCGGGCCTCGGTCCGCCGGTGCCGCCGGACGGCGCGGTGCTGCCGCTGGGGGTTCCGGCGGGGCCGCCGGCCACCACCGGCGGGGTGGCGCCCTGGGCGGGGCCGCCCGCCGAACTGGTGCTCCGGTTCCGGCCGGGTCCGCGCGCCGACTGGTTCGCGCCGGGGGCTCTGCGGACGCTGCGGTCGGGGGGCCACCGGGTGTCGGCGGCGAGCAACCGGATCGGGATGCGCACGGAGGGCCCGCCGCTGCGGCGGGCCCGGGAGGACGAGCTGCCGAGCGAGGGGATGGTGCTCGGCGCGGTGCAGGTCCCGCCGGACGGGCGGCCGGTGGTCTTCCTCGCCGACCATCCGACGACGGGGGGCTATCCGGTGGTCGCCGTCGTCGACGCCCGGGATCTGCCCGCGGCGGCCCAGGCCGTGCCGGGGACCCCGGTCCGCTTCGTCCCGGTCCGCTGACCGGCCTCCCGCCAGGGTCTTGTCGGGCGCGGGGTCCCGCCGGGTCCGGGGGCACCGGAGCAACCGCCGCCGCGCACCCGGCCGGGGGCTGCCGGGCCCGGGCCGGAACCGGTGAGCGCAGTGACCCGCCGGGGTCGGCACCGTACCGCCGGGGCTTCCGCGCACGGCTCCGCCGGGACCGTACACACCGTTCCGCCGGTCTCAGCCGGGTGGCGGTCCGGTGCCGTATCCGCCGCCGCCCGGGGTCTTCACCACCAGTACGTCACCGGGGCCGACCTCCGTCGTATCGGTGCCGGAGAGGCTGGTCACCGTCCCGTCGGCGCGTTCCACCGAGTTCTCGCCGAGTGCGCCCGGCGAGCCGCCCGCCATGCCGTACGGGGCGATCCTGCGGTGCCCGGTGAGGAGGGTGACGGTCATCGGTTCCAGGAAGCGGAGACGGCGTACGGTTCCGGCGCCGCCGTGCCGGCGGCCCGTACCGCCGCTGCCGTGCCGGACGGCGAAGGAGTCGACGCGGACCGGGCAGCGCCACTCCAGGATCTCCGGGTCCGTGAGCCGGGAGTTGGTCATATGGGTCTGGACGGCGTCGGCGCCGTCGAACTCGTCGCCCGCGCCGGAGCCGGAGGCCACGGTCTCGTAGTACTGCACCCGGTCGTTGCCGAAGGTGACGTTGTTCATGGTGCCGGAGCCCTCCGCCTGGACCCCGAGGGCCGCGTAGAGCGCGCCGGTCACCGCCTGGGAGGTCTCCACATTGCCCGCGACGGTCGCGGCGGGCGGTTCGGGCGCCAGCATCGACCCGGGCGGCACCCGGATCTCCAGGGGCTCCAGACAGCCGCTGTTGAGGGGGATGTCCTCGCCGACGAGGGTGCGGAAGACATAGAGAACGGCCGCCGTGACGACGGAGGACGGCGCCTTGGTGTTGCCCGGCTGCTGCGGGGCGGTACCGGTGAAGTCGATCACCGCGCTCCGCCGCTCGCGGTCGACGCGGACGGCGACCCGGATGACCGCCCCGGCGTCGGTCTCGTACGCGTACGCGCCGTCGCCGAGCCGGGCCACGGTCCGGCGGACGGACTCCTCCGCGTTGTCGCGGACGTGCCGCATGTACGCGTGGACGGTGTCGAGGCCGAACTCCGCGACGGCGCGCCGCAGCTCCGCGATGCCCTTCTCGTTGGCGGCGATCTGGGCGCGCAGGTCGGCGATGTTGGTGTCGGGGGCTCGGGAGGGGTGGCGGGCGCCGGTGAGCAGCGCGCGGGTCTCCCGTTCGCGCAGCCGGCCGTCCCGGACGAGCAGCCAGTTGTCGAAGAGGACGCCCTCCTCCTCGACGGTGGTGCTGAACGCGGGCATGGAGCCCGGGGTGATGCCGCCGATCTCGGCGTGGTGGCCGCGGGAGGCGACCAGGAACCGCAGTTCGCCGCCGGTTTCGTCGAAGACCGGCGTGACCACCGTGACATCGGGCAGATGGGTGCCGCCGTGGTACGGGTCGTTGACGGCGTAGACGTCGCCGGGGCGCAGTCCGTGGCCGCCGGGTGCCCGGTTGCGGCGCAGCACCTCCTTGATGGAATCGCCCATGGATCCCAGGTGGACCGGGATGTGCGGGGCGTTGGCGATGAGGTTGCCGTCGGCGTCGAAGAGGGCGCAGGAGAAGTCGAGCCGTTCCTTGATGTTGACGGAGTGGGCGGTGTTCTCCAGCCGGACGCCCATCTGTTCGGCGATGGACATGAAGAGGTTGTTGAAGACCTCCAGAAGGACCGGGTCGGCGGCGGTCCCGGCGGCGGCGCGGGCGGGCCGGGGTTCGGCCCGGGTGAGCAGCAGATGGCCGCGGGGCCCGGTCTCCGCCCGCCAGCCGGGGTCGACGACGGTCGTCGCGTCGTCCTCGGCGATGATCGCGGGGCCGCCGACGGTGTCCCCGGGGCGCAGGTCGGACCGCCGGTGGAGGGGGACGACGGAACGGTGGCTTCCGGCGAAGAAGACCGGGACGTGCTCCCGGGGCCGGGGCGGCGGGCCGGGGGCCGGAGGGGCGGTGGCCGCCGGGGCGGGTTCGCCGGGCGCGGCCGGCGGGCGGGCCGGGCCCGGTGCGGCAGCGGGAACCGCGGTGGGGCCGGGGGCGGCAGCGGGAGCGGCGGTGGGGCCGGGGGCGGCAGCGGGAGCGGCGGTGGGGCCGGGGGCGGCAGCGGAAGTGGCAGCGGGGCCGGGTTCCGCCGCCGTCGCCCCGGTGGCCTCGACCGATACGGATTCGACGACGAGGGGCTTGTCCATGGTGAAGCCGTAGCGGGCGCGGTGGACGGCCTCGAACGCCTCTCGCAGGGCGGCCGCGCCGCCGAGCGGGACGGGGAGCCCCGCGTCGGTGCCCTCGTAGCGGACGGTGACCCGCGCCCGGGTGGTGATCGACTCGCCGGGTACCCCGTCGGCGCGGAGTTCGGCGCGGGTGCGGTCGCCGAGCCGGTCGCACAGCTCCCGGACCCGGGCGGCGGCCGCCTCGTCGAGTCCGGTCTCCACGGTCTGCTCCCGTACGGCCGTGGCGTCGGCGAGCCCGATGCCGTACGCGGAGAGCACCCCGGCCAGCGGCGGCACGATCACGGTGGACACACCGAGGGCGTCGGCGACGGCACAGGCGTGCTGGCCGCCCGCGCCGCCGAAGGAGGTGAGGGCGTAGCGGGTGATGTCGTAGCCCCGCTCCACGGAGATCTTCTTCACGGCGTTGGCCATGTTCAGTACGGCGATCTCCAGAAAGCCCGCGGCGACCTCCTCGGGGGTGCGGCCGGTGCCGGTCTCGCGCCGGACCCGGGCGGCGAGTTCGGTGAACTTCCGCCGGGCGACGGCGGTGTCGAGGGGCTGGTCGCCGCCCGGGCCGAAGACGGCGGGGAAGTGGGCGGGCTGGATCCGGCCCAGCACGGCGTTGGCGTCGGTGACGGTCAGCGGGCCGCCGCGGCGGTAGCAGGCGGGGCCGGGGTCGGCGCCCGCGGAGTCCGGCCCGACCCGGTAGCGGCGGCCGTCGAAGTGGAGGACGGAGCCGCCGCCGGCCGCGACGGTGTGGATGTTCATCATGGGGGCGCTCATCCGGACCCCGGCGACCAGGGTGCCCTGCCGGCGTTCGAACTCCCCCGCGTAGTGCGACACATCGGTGGAGGTGCCGCCCATGTCGAAGCCGACGACCCGGTCGAACCCGGCCTGCGCGGCGGTACGGGCCATACCGACGACGCCGCCCGCGGGGCCGGAGAGCACGGCGTCCTTGCCGCGGAAGTGAGCGGCCTCGCGCAGTCCGCCGCTGGACTGCATGAACATCAGCGGGATACCGGGCAGTTCGGCGGCGATCCCGTCGACGTACCGGCGGAGGACCGGCGAGAGATAGGCGTCCACGACGGTCGTATCGCCGCGGGGCACCAGTCTGATCAGCGGGCTGACCTCGTGGGAGCAGCTCACCTGGGTGAATCCTAGGTCGCGGCAGACACCGGCGACGAGGGTCTCGTGGCGGGGGTGGCGGTAGCCGTGCAGCAGGACGACGGCCGCGGCCCGCAGCCCGTCGGCGCGGGCGGCGGTGAGCCGTTCGGTGACGGCGGCCAGGTCCGGGGGGCGGAGGATCCGGCCGTGGGCGTCGATGCGCTCGGGGACCTCGACGACGCGGTCGTAGACCGGCGGCGGCAGGACGATCCGGCGGTCGAAGATCCGGGGACGGTTCTGGTAGGCGATGGAGAGGGCGTCGCCGAAGCCCTCGGTGATCACCAGCACGGTGGGTTCGCCCTGCCGCTCCAGCAGGGCGTTGGTGGCGACGGTGGTGCCCATCCGGACGGCGGCGACCCGGTCCGCGGGCACGGGTTCGTCCGGGCCGAGGCCGAGGAGCAGCCGGATTCCGGCGACCGCGGCGTCGCTCCGGCGCGCGGGGTCCCGGGACAGCAGCTTGCGGGTGACAAGCCGTCCGTCGGGCCGCCGTCCCACGATATCGGTGAAGGTGCCGCCCCGGTCGATCCAGAACTCCCAGCGCCCGGCCGTCATGCCTTCATTGTGTCGCCGCGGGCCCGGCTCCGCCGGACGGAAGCGGTGGCCCTGCGGGCGGCCGGGCGGTACGGGGGCGGTGGCCCAGCGGGAGGCCCGGCGGTACGGGGGCGGGGCGCCCGGCCCGGCGGCCGTTGCCTGTGGGCGGTGTGAGCGGCCCCGCGCTGCCGTAGGCGAGGTGGCCTCCGGGCCCACGCCCTCGCCCGCGCCGCTCGGCAGCGGGCGGGCCCCAGGCGCGGCCACGTGTCGTACCGGAGCCCGCCGTACGCGGGGGATGCCGGGCCCGGAGCCCACCGCGGGGGTCGCCGGACCGCGGGAGCCCGCCCGGTCCGCCGCCCGCACCGGGGCAACACGCACCGGGCCCGCGGCCCGCGCGCGGACAGCACCCGGCCCGCG
>NZ_JBSFNQ010000084.1:0-31987 GCF_053981115.1 Streptomyces sp. NPDC003691
GACGGTGACGCGGCGAAGATGTACCAGGAGGCGATGAAGGCTTTTCTGGGTGGTCAGGAGGGGCTGGACTACTTCAAGGCGGTGGGTGACCAGGCCCAGTTGGTCGCGGAGTTCACGCGGAAGTCGGCGACGCAGCTCCAGTACACGAAGTACATGATCATTGCGCAGTTGATTGCGTTGTTGATCGAGGCTGCGGTGGCTGCGGCGACGGCGTTCTTCTTCGGTGCGTCGATCGGTGCGTATCTGCAGAAGCAGGCGATTGTGCGGGTGATCCTGAAGACCAGGATCGGCCGGATGATTGTGACGCTGCTGACGCATCAGGTCATCAATGTGGGTATGGGCGTGACGATGGACGCCATGATCCAGTGGATCCAGCTGAACCAGGGGACGCGGGACGAGTGGGACACGGACCTGACGAAGAACGCTGCGCTGTCGGGGATGGTGCAGGGTCTGCTGGCGGGTCCGTTCAACGCGCTGGGTGACCGGTTCGGGAAGATGCTGGCGAAGATGTTCGGCCTGGATTCGGGCCGGAACCTGGGCAACAAGATCGACGGTGTGGTGCCGCCGCCGAAGAACCGCCCTGATGTGGACGTGAAGGTCCCGCCGGGGAAGCCGGATGTCAAGACCCCGGCCCCTTCTCCTTCCCCTTCCCCGAAGCCGAAGACGGAGAGCGCTCCCGGGGCAACGGTGCCGAAGCCGGGGGACAAGCCGGAGGTTCCGGAGACGAAGCCGAAGCCGGGAGACAAGCCGGAGGCGGAGAAGCCGGACCCGAAGCCGGACACCAAGCCGCCGGTGTCGTTCGGGCGGGATATGAGTGAGGCGTTCCGGAAGAACCTGCCGAACACCTACGGCCCGAACGGGGCGAAGGCGGGCGACAAGT
Source organism: Streptomyces sp. NPDC003691 (assembly GCF_053981115.1). NCBI lineage: Bacteria > Bacillati > Actinomycetota > Actinomycetes > Kitasatosporales > Streptomycetaceae > Streptomyces > Streptomyces sp. NPDC003691. The sequence continues at coordinate 881 of NZ_JBSFNQ010000084.1, forward strand.
TCGTGAAGGATGTCGGTGAGGTGTTCCGCCGCCAGTACGGCGACGGTGCGGTGGGTGCGGGGCGGGACTGGGCGCGGGCGCTGCTGGAGAAGACGGGGACGCGGGAGCTGCCGGACGCTTTGGAGAAGGCGCTGGGGCCGATCGCGAAGGATCTGGGCCCGGATGCCATGAAGGTGCTGAGCCAGGGTGCGGCGGATTCGATGGGCCGCAGCATCATGCGGGAGATCGTGGAGGGCACCGGCCGGGGCATCTTCGAGGGCGCCCACGCGGCGGTCTCGGAGGGTATGTACAACCTGATCTTCTCGGACGAGCACACGTTCAAGACCTCGGGTCTGACGTTCGCCTCCGGCATGGTCGAAGGCCGTCTCGGCGCGATGATGGAGACCGGCGGCGAGAACCTCGCGATGGGCATGCGGGGCAACCTGGGCATGGCACCCCCGAGCTGGCTCACCGAGGGCGGCAATGCACCGTCCGGCGCCGGAAGTGGTGGTTCCGGGTCGCCCGCGGCCGGCAGCGGCGCCCAGGACGACGCCGTATCCCTGGCCTCCCAGGACGACGGCGATGACGCGGACACCATCTCCCTCCTTCCCCTCGACGACGATGACGACGACACCGCGTCCCTCGCCTCCCTGGACGACAAGGATGACAAGAACGGCGAGGACGACAAGGGCGGGGCGAACGGCAGGAACGACAACAGCTACCTCGACGACTTCGACTACACGGGCGACGGCAGCGAACTCATCGACATCTTCACCGGCGCCCCGATGCCACCCCCCGTCACCACCGCACCCGTCCCCACCACCGGCTCTCCCTCACCCACCGCCACACAGACCCCCAACCAGACCAACCAGCAGACCAACCAGTCCACCCAGAACAACCAACCGTCGAACCAGACACCACCACGCACCACCCAGAGCACCACCGACACCACCACGACCACCGCCACCGATGCCGACGGCAGCGCGAAGATGCCGACGACCCTCTCCACCGAGAGCACGACACCCGACCAGGACCAGAACACCACCACGGAGTCCGCCGACGACCAGCGGTCCCGCCAGGAGAATGACGACCGGACGGATCCGCCCGCCCGGCCCCTGACCGAGAGCACCACGCTGGTGGAGGACTTCACCACCGAGGCACCGCGCACCGGTGACAGCACATCCGAGACGGACTCCCGCACCGTCACGGCACCGGCCACCGTGTCGAACGAGGACGTGCCGAAGAGTGAATCCGAGCAGCGGGATGTGAACACCAATCCGGCACCCCGGACGGTGGACGCCACCACCACGGACACCACAACCCACCACACGTCACCTCGGCCGAACAGCGAGACGGAGACCGCGGCAGCCCGAACCGGCGAGCCCGACTCGGAATCCGTTCCCACCCCGCTCCACACTCCGAGCTTCAGCCCGCCGAAGAACGACCCCGACGAGGGGGCCGGCGCCCAGCACACCCGCGGGACCTCGTCCGCTTCTGCGCTGCAGAGCGGTGACGGGGTGATGAGCCTGAAGCAGTTCCAGGACGCGACGTCCTCCACAGGGTTCCGGTCGAAGTCGGAGATCGGCAGGGTGGACGAGGCTCTCAGGCAGTTCAAGAGCCTCGGGAACGCCAGGGCGATGGACCAACTACTGGCCCTCAGCCGCATCGTTCGGGAGTGCGATACCTACGTCAACCACAAGGGCGACAAGGGGACCGTCAACAATCGAGTCCTCGGCACCCAGCAGCTGAGTGACCAGGCGAAGGCGCAGAAGGCCCAGATGGCCTCCACGACGCTCTTCCGTGATCTGCTGGCCGAAACCGATCGGGTGCTGGACCGGGGGGAGAATCCGGACCGGGACAACCGTGTGCTGGGCGGTGAGGCCCAGGGGGTTGCCCGTGCCCTCACCGGTGATGAGTTCAAGACGCTGATGGACGGCTACGTCGAGGATCTGAGGGCACTCCAGGACGATCCGACACTGCCCGATATCACCCGCAACGTCATCCAAGAGCTGATGGACGTGGTGCCGCTGGTGACGGTGATGGAGTACCCGAAGACCGGCAACCCCGGGATGAAGTTCATACCGGGTGGCGATGCGCCGTCGACGTACTCGTTCAACGTCGACACCCAGGCCAGGGGCGGTACCTCCTTCCTCCTCGGCCATATGGCCCATGAGTTCACCCATGTCGCTGCCCATCGGGCCTTCAGCAGTAGCGCGGTGATGGAACTGGTGCGCTCCGACTCGACCGATCAGCAGGTCAGGGAGCTGGCGGCGGAGCGGAAGCAGACACTGGAAGACCTGAACAGCGCCCGGGAAGGCAACCCGGCGTTCGGTGATTTCCAGCAGAACATGCTCCAGGAGAAGCTGGTCTACGGCAGCCAGCCGTACAAGCTGGCGCGGTATGCGACCAACTTCGGCGCGACGGGCAAGATCACCTCCGAGGAGAAGGCCCGTCTGTTGCGCTGGGACGAGGCGGCGGGGGACGCCTCCGGCACGCTGGTCGAGTACGACACGGTCCTCAACCAGATGCTGGTCTATCTGCACATGTGGGGGACCGCCCCGGAGAACACCTTCTACACGAAGCTGCGGGAAGCGGCCGAGACGGCTTACCAGCGGCGGGAGAACTCCCGCCAGAGCCCGATAGCGCCCCCGACGGTCCCGACCACCTCGGGATCCGTGCCGTCCTCCGCGACGCCCGACACCGAGACGAACCAGACCTCGACGGATACCGCTGCCCCGGTCCACTTCGCGAGTTCCAGCCCCCCGAAGAACGACCCCGTGACGCCGCCCAACACCCGGCACACCCGCGAAATGACATCCGCGTCCATGGCGCGGAGCGGTGACGGGATGATGAGCGTGAAACAGTTCCAGGAGAGTACTTCCGCGTCCGGGCTGCGTTCGAAATCCGAGATCAGCAAGGTCGATACCGCTCTGCGGGAGTTCCACCGGCTGCCGGCCAATGCCACCCCCCACGACCGGGTGATCGCCCTCAAGGCGATTTCCGATGCGGGCGATTTGTACATCGAGCACAAGGGGGACGGCGGAGGTACCCGAACCGAAGGCGTCAAGGCGCTTGTGGAGCAGGCGCGAGTCAGCGCCGGTAATATCGGGGAGCCGCTTTTCCGGAACAATCTGGGCGAGCTGGACCGACTGTTGAGTGAGGGCGCACTGGACGACGCCCTCCTGCTGGCCACCGAGACGCAACATGCCGCCCAGGCCATGCTGAGTGACCGTTTCCACAGCATGATGAGCGAGTTTGTCCAGCAGTTGGGGGCGCTGCGTTCCGACGAATCACTTCCCCCGGTGACGCGCCGAGCTGTCGACGAACTGATGGCTGTGGAACCCTTGGTGACGGTGATGCAGTTTCCGCACGGCGCCATGCCCGGCATGAAACTCACCTCGGATCGAAACGCCGCTCCGACGTACACGTTCAACGTAAATGTCGCACCCAAGGGCGGCACGTCGTATCTCTTGGGGCATATTGCTCATGAATTCACGCACATTGCCGCCCATCAGGCATTCGGCGGCAGCCCGATCATGGAGCTGATTCCTGCCGGGGCAACGATCGGCGAGGTCGTAGCGCTGGCGAAGGAGCGAACGCAGAAGATTGCCGATCTCAAGAAGGCGATGAATGAAAGTGAGCTATTTGGAAAATCCGAGCGCTACTTCCTGACGGAGCAATTGGATTATGCCGATAAAAAAGCCAGGCTGATGGGCTATGCGGCATCTCTCCATGGAGCCGGCAAGATCACGCTTGAGGAGAAGAACCGGCTGGTGGCCTGGGACCAGGCGGTCGATCTCCACTCCGGCACTCTGGTCGAGTACGACACCGTCCTGAACCAGATGCTGGTCTACCTCCATATGTGGAACACGCCCCTGGGGGACCCCCTCTACACAAGACTCCGGGAAGAGGCCGATATCGCGTACCAGCGCCGGGAGGCTGCCCGCCAGGCCGCCGCGGGCGCCGTGACCGTGCCGCCGATCGCGACCACCTCGGAGTCCTCGTCCTCCACCGCGACGACCGGTATCCAGACCGCCCAGGCCCCGGTCCGGGTTCGCCCCCCGACGGACGTCTCGCACCCGGCTGGGCCCGTCCCCTCCACCACCGCTCCCTCCACCATCCAGGCCCCCACCACTTCCACCGTTCCTCCGACGGTGTCGGCCATCTCCACCCCCCAGCAGTCCGGCGACCGCGCAGCGCTCGCCTACCAGCTCCTCACGTCCTCCCCTTCCTCCCCTTCGTCCTCTTCTTCCTCCTCCTCGATTCCCCCGGCCCCCACCCCGCCGCCCGTCCGCTCCCCGGAGGAGTCCGCCCCCGCGCCACTGCCGACGGGCAAGCGCCCTGCCCCGCCCGTGGACCCGTCGCTTCCCCGGGTGCCGGCCGAGCGGGTCGCCCGGCCCGCAACGGCGGAGGAACTGGCGGCATTCGGCGACGCCGCCTGGGCCAAGGTCAGCACCGAACGGTTCGACCCGGTCCGGGTCCAGTCCAATCAGCGGCCCGGACTGCTCGACGGGTCGGCGACGCTGATCCGGCATCAGGTGCGACGAGAAGACCTTGAGGACGGCCGCACCGTCCGGCACTTCCGGCTCGACTTGCCCTTCCGGCCGCTCAACGGCCTCGGCGACGCCGATCTGAGGGCACTGGAGACCCGTCTTCAGAGCACCCTCGACTCCACAGTGAACAGCGGCTACAAACTCCCCTACTCCGGCGACCAGCTCCGCGTCACGCTCAACTTCAGGCCGGACCCGGACAACGGCGAAGCCATCAAACTCACCCGGAACCAGAAGTCGGACCGCGCCAACCAGATCCGCTGGGACCTCGGGCACGACGACGGCACCCTCGTCCATGAACTCCTGCACTACCTCGGGCTCCCCGACGAGTACCTGGACACTCGGAACGGCCGGAGGTCCGAGAACCCCCATGTCTTCCGCAGCGACGAGCGGCTCAGCGGCGTCCGGAGAGACGGCCTGATGGCCACCGCCGAACGGGCGGACCTCGACGCCCTGCCCGCCGACTACCTCAAGAGGATCGAAGAGGTCAGCGACACCGCGCTCATCCCCACCCACACGCGGGACTCTTCCCAGGAAGCGACCCCGCCCCGGTCCTCCGAAAACACCGACGGGCACAATTCTCCGCCGCTTCACCCCACGAGTGCGATCCCGCCCGAGGTCACTCCCAGGCTTTCGGAAGTCCTTCCGCGAGACGACTGGTGGACACTGTTCTTCGATCCGACCGATCATGAAACAGCGCGGACAAGACACCCCGACGACCCCGGAAGTTACTACGACAACGACGAGTCTCCCGGCTTCAGGGAGGGCATGAACAATGCCTACGACGCAGCTCTGGAGAACCCCGACTTCGTTCTCGATGCGACGTCCTATGAGGGTCTCCATGCCATGGCCATGACGAGTCTCGGTTACGTACCGCCAAGGACGGGAGGGGCCTTGCGGACGAGCTACCCGCTCCGTTCGGAGGAGGTGAGCGCGGAAGTGAGTCAGATGACGATCGGGGACCGGACACTCCTGGTCGATGCTCAGGACGCATTCGGCCCGGGTGGCGCGGAACTCTTTGCGAGGGCCAGGGCGGCCGTATCTGTGGTCATGCCCAGCCCGATGAGTCATTTGCAGGTTACGGCCAACTACAGAGAATCCGACTGGTCGCCTCTCTTGAATACGATCTTCGCGGAGTACCGTGCCGAGATCGCAAATTCGGGGAACGATCGGGAGCGAATGACGGCGATCGCCAAAACGATCACCAAGCTTCAGGTGATGCACCCGTTCCAGGACGGAAATCGCAGGGTCAACGTCCATGTAGTCCTGCCGAGACTCCTCCTGGAGAACGGTTTCAACCTGGTCATGTCTCCGGAGATGCGAAGCATGTTCCAGGGCGGCACCAGCCTCACGAGGCAGGTGGACATCCTGATGGGCACCACGGAACAGACGTCGGCCGCCCCGGCTCCCGGCGACGCTCCGCTCCACCCCACGAGCGCGAGCCCGGAAAGCAACGGCAGCAGTGACGCCGACGCCGACGCGGACCCCAGCACCCAGCCGAAGCCGGACGACACCCGGACCCTTCTGGAGCCCGCGCAGAAGCGGGTCCGTGACAGCAGCAGTACCAGTGACGACGATCGTGATCCGCCGCAGCGGCCGAGGATGTCCGCGGATTCACCCCCCACCACTCAGGAGCCGCAACCCGACGCGCCGGTCGCCCCTGAGGCCGGTCCAGGAGACGCTTCCGAGGGATCGGTCGCTGCCGGAAGCTCCAGCGGACCTGTTACAAGAAAGCTCTCGGACATTCTCCCGGAATCGGATTGGTGGAGGCTTTTCCTCGATCCGGTCCATCACGAAGAGGCGCAACAGAAACACCCCGACGACCCTGGTAGCTACTACGACAACGACCAGTCGCCCGGTTTCAGGGTCGGTATGCTAAAAGCATACAAGGAGGCTCTGGAGAACCCTGGATTTGTTCTTAATTCGCATACCTATGAGAGCCTCCACACCAAGGCGGTGGAGAGTCTGAAAAAGCCCCCGCAGCGGACGCAGGCATCTCCGGCGACGATGTTCCCGCTGCGAGCTAAGGAGATGAGTGAAGACACGGACAAGATGACTATTCTCGGACGGAAGCTTCTGCTCGACTTCAAGAAGTACGACTGGGGTCAGTCGGCGAATTCTCCGAAGCCCGTCTCCGTTCTCCGCATGCCGAGTCGCTTCGGTAACAGTGATGAGTTGATTACGACGAATTACAAGCCGGAAGAATGGTCGGATTTGTTGAACGCTATTTTCGAGGACTACGGCAAGGAGATCGACGCAGCAGTGGACGACCGGGCGAAGATGGCGGCGATTGCCAGGGTTGTCACCAAGCTTCAGATCATGCATCCGTTCGGCGATGGAAATCGCAGACTGAATGTCCATGTGATTCTTCCGAGGCTGCTCCTGGAGAACAATTTCAGGCCCGTGATATCTCCGGACATGAAGCATATGTTCCAAGGTGGAACCGACGTCAAGAAGCAAGTGGACATCTTGATGCAGAGTCAGATCTAGCGGCCGCGATTCTCATCTCGGCCACCAGCCGCAGCGGCCGGGCGATTTCCCGCCCGGGCGCATTCGGCCATTCATCAGCGACGGCGGCGGCATTCCCCCGGCCGAGCCTGCCCTGTTCACGACTCCAGCCCTAGGGTCCATGCCGTCCCCGCCCGGAGGCGGTGCGGGTACTGCCCGGCGAGGTACAGACCATGGCCGGAAGCGCCATCCGGAACCTCAACACCGGCCGCTGTATCGACGACAGCGGCGCCTTCGGTCTCCGCGAGCACGCCTGCAACGGCCTCAGCTTCCAGCAGTGGTACGGCCAGTAGCGACGGGCCGCCGCTACGCCCCCTCCCCGTACTCCCCGTACCCCGTGAACAGCCTCCCCACCAGCTCCCCCCGGCTCGACACCCCCAGCTTCTCGAAGACCGCCTTGATGTGGTCGCGCACCGTGTGGGGCGACAGGTGGAGTTCCGCGGCGATGGCGGTGGTCGGCAGGCCGCGGGCCACACAGCGGGTGACCTCCAGTTCCCGCCGCGACAGTTCGTACGCCTGCACCACCAGCGGGGCGACCTCGGAGGCCGGGGCGCGTTCGACGACGACCGCGGCGAGGCCCGGGCGGCCGTCCGGGCCGCGGAGGCACGAGCCGTGGCAGACCAGCCAGCGGCCGGTCCGGCTCCGCAGTCTGATGCGGGCGGTGTCGCCGGAGTGCTGTTCCGCGATCGCCCTGGCCCGCATCGCGGTGCCGTGCACCCACAGGGGGACCCGGAGGCCCAGGGCGGTCAGGGAGGTGGGCCCCTCGGGCATCTCCGCCAGATAGCGCCGGGCCTCGTCGTTGGCGGAGACGAGTGCGCCGTCCGCGTCGAAGAGCAGCAGCCCGGTGCCCGTGGGACCGGCGGCCGCGGGGTCCGGGCGGTGTTTCGCGTACGACCGCAGCATGCGGGCCACGGGTGTGCCGAGGTCCTGGACGAACCCGCGCTCCCGGTCGGTGAAGGCGGCCCGGCCCTTCTCGCGGAACAGGCTGACATAGCCGTGCGGGCGGCCGTCGACCCGCAGAACGGCCCGCAGTTCGTCGTGCAGCCCGCGCGGGACCAGGAATCCCCGGTACAGCGGGCTGCGCTCCGGCCGGCCCCCGGTGGCCTCCCACAGGCTCGCCACCGGTACGGGGGCGAGCGCCAGGTCGCGGAACAGGTTGACCCGTTCGGTGAACGTCTCGTACTGCCAGTACGCGGTGCAGCTGTGGTCCTCGGTGTTCTCCGCGAGAACCGGCGAGGTGATCATTCCGGTCTCCGGATCGGTGGCCCGCCAGACGCCCACGTCGTACGGGACCGCTCTGCGTAGCCGGGCCGCGAGGACGCCGAACAGCGCCTGTGGGCCGTCCGCATCGCGGATCCGGGCCAGAAGTTCGTCGCGGCCGATCATTGTGGGCATGCTCCGGCACTCCGTTCCGGGGCCGCCCGGGCCCCCGTCCGCCCCAACCCCTTTTCACCGTACGTCACTTGCCCGGCCGGGCCCCTCCGGCGCCAGGGCGGGCGGGAGCCGCAGGGCGAGCGCGCCCGCGAGCAGCGGGAGCAGTGCGACGCACCCGAGGGCGCTGGTGATCTCCAGATGCTCGGAGAGCGCTCCGGCGGTCGCGGAGCCGATACCGCCGCCGACGAAGAACAGCAGGTTGAGTACGCCCATGGCGCCGCCCCGCCGTTCGGGTTCGAGGCGGCTGGACAGTACGGCGGTGGTGTGCACCTGGGTGGCCGCGAAGGCCGCCATGCCCAGCGACGTACCGGCCAGCATGACGACGATGCCGCCCCCGGCGAGGCCGGTGATCCCGAGACAGACGGCCGAGGCGACGGCGGCCCCGGCGAGCAGGAAACTGCCGCCCCTGCCGGTGGTGAACTTCCCGGCGGCCCGCGCGAACACCGCGCCGACGACCGCGCCCGGCAGCATCCACGCACCGATGGCGAACACCCCCCAGCCGTACTGCCGGGTGAGGATCTGCGGTACGGCGTACATCGCCGCGAACAGCCCGGCATAGCCGCCCGCCCCGACCAGGGCCGCGGTCAGGAAGGTCCGGTCGCCGGCCAGCCGGCGCGGGACGAAACCCTCGGGCCGCCTGCCGATACGGATCACCAGGGCCGATGCGGACAGGATCAGAAGTGCCGCCAGCGCGATGACCGGTGCGGTGGCCAGGTCCAGCGAGGACGCCTGGATGAGCAGCAACAGCGAGGTGGCGGCGGTGCCCAGCAGGATCCCGCCGACCGGATCGACGGGCCTGCCGAAGCCCGGGCGGGCGGCGGCGGGCTTCAGCACGAAGGGCACGGCCAGCAGGGAGAGCGCGGGCAGTACCAGGGTGAGCCGCCAGTGCGCCCATTCCGTCACCACCCCGCCCGTCAGGGTGGCGGTGGAGGAGAACAGCGCCATGGCGGCCCCGAACAGCGTCAGGATCCGGGCGCGTTGCGCTGCGGGCGCCGAAGCCGCGAGGGTCAGCGCGGCGGAGGTGATGGCCCCGGAACCGGCCGCCTGGACGGCCCGGCCCGCGACGAGGGTGCCGAAGCCGGGGGCGGCCAGACAGAGCAGCGCCCCCACGGCCAGCAGCAATGACCCCGCCAGCAGGGTCGTACGCACCCCCCGTTTCTCCGAGAGCCGCCCGAAGAACGCGGTGCCGACACCCAGCGCCAGGGCATGGGCGGTCAGCACCCAGCCCGCGACGGCCGGGCGGACGTCCATGGCCAGGGCGGTATCGGGAAGCGCCACCCCCGCGGCCGTCACCCCGAAGATCACGGGCCCGAACAGCGCTCCCAGCCTGAGCCCGGTCGCCACCGCGCCGGGCGCGTTCCGCGGCGGATCCCCCTGGGCCGTGCTGATGGTCGTCGTCGACACTCTTCCTCCCGGATGCCGGTGCGGGCCCGATCGGTACGGGGAGCCTTCACCCCCGTACGTCCGCGGCGACCGGCCGGGGCGGGCCCGGCCGGTCGCCGATCACGGTTCCATCCGGGGTCCGGGTCTCCCATCCCCCGATTGAGGGGAGAGGCGGCGGTGGTGCCTCCGGCGGGGGCCCGCGCCCGCCGGGACGGTCCGGCCCGCGGCCGGATGACAGTCCGCCGCCGGACGGGGACGCGCCACCGGACGGAGGCGCGCGGCCGTGCCCGCCCCCGGATCAGGTGGTGGCGGGCACGGCGCGGAGTGCGGTCCGCAGGTCCTTACGGCCGGGCTCCGGGTCAGACCCCGGTCCGGTCCTTCGCGTACGGTCCGCCCGTTACGACTTCGCCCTCACCCTCGGGCACGGCTGCTGTCGCTGCCACACCCTCCGGCCCCGCCGCCGGGCCCGACTCGCTCAGCCCGTACCGCCGGTGGAACCCGCGCAGGAAGCCCGGCGCGTACCAGGCCGAGCGGCCGAGCAGGCGCATCGCGGCCGGGACCAGCACACCGCGTACCGCGACGGCGTCGATGAGAATGGCCAGTCCGGCGCCCAGACCGAACAGTTGCAGGAAGCTCAGCTCGGCCGTACCGAAGGCGAAGAAGGACACGGCGAGCAGAACGGCCGCCGCGGTGACGATGCGTCCCGTGTGCCCGAGGCCGTCGGCCACCGCGGTCTCGTTGTCCGCGCCCAGATCGTGGAGTTCCTTGATCCGGCTGGTGACGAAGACCTCGTAGTCCATCGAGAGGCCGAAGGCGACGCAGAACATCAGCACGGTCATCGACACATCCATCGGCTGCGCGGTGAAACCGAGCAGGGAGGAGAGGTTCCCGTCCTGGAAGATCCATGTCATGACGCCGAGGGTGGCCCCCAGGCTGATCAGGTTGAGCAGCAGCGCGCGCAGCGGCTGCACCACGCTTCCGGTGAAGAGGAAGAGCAGCAGGAAGGTGGTCAGGGCCACCAGGCCCACCGCGAGCGGTAGCCGGCCTCCGATGGAGTCCTTGGTGTCGACCAGTACGGCGTCGACCCCGCCCACCAGGGGCTGGGTGCCGACGGGCGGGTTGACCTCCCGCACCCGCTCCACCAGTTCCTGGGCCTCGTCCGACTTCGCTGGCAGGGTGCTCACCACATTGAGGCGCTGCGCGTCCGGGCGGCCGAGGGCGGCATCGGAGCGGGCGGTGGCCGTGGCCTGTCCGCCGGTGTACGTACCGGCGCTGGTCTCGACCCGGGCGACGCCTTCCAGGCCGGACAGGGCGGCCGCGTAGGACTCCAGCGGGCCCCGCTCCACGGGCCGGTCGATGACGACATGGAGCGCCGACTCGTCCGTGCCGTCGAAGCCCTCCTCCAGCACCTTCGCGACCTGGCGGCTCTGGGCGTCCTCGGGAAGCACGCGCTCGTCCGGGGTGCCGAAGGTGATGCCGAGCAGCGGGCTCGCCGCCAGGAGGAGGACCGCGAGCACGGGCAGCGCGGTGAGGGCGGGCCGCCGCATCACGGTACGGGCCAGCCCTCCCCAGACGCTGCTCCGGGCACCGGCGCGCCCCGGGTTGAGCCCCGGCAGCCGGCCGCTGTTGACCCGGTGCCCCAGGACGACGAAGAGAGCGGGCATCACGAACAGGGTGCTGACGGCGGCGATGACGACGACACCGGTGCCCGCGTATCCGAAGGAGCGCAGGAAGTACTGCGGGAACACCAGCAGCGCGCCGAGCGCCGCGGCCACGGTCGCGGCGGAGAAGGCGACCGTACGGCCCGCGGTGTGCACGGTCTTCCGTACGGCGTCCTCCACGCTCGCCCCGGCCGTGAGCTGTTCCCGGAAGCGGCTGACCATCAGCAGGGCGTAGTCGATGCCCAGGCCGAGTCCCAGCGCGGTGGTCAGGTTGATCGCGAAGACGGAGACATCGGTGACGCTGCCGAGGACGAAGAGCTGGGCGAAGGTGCCGATGACGGCGATCAGTCCGATCGCCAGCGGCAGCAGGGCAGCGACCACGCTGCGGAAGACGAGCAGCAGGAGCAGCAGCGTGAGGGGTACGGCGATGGCCTCGGCCAGCAGCAGGTCCTTGCCCACCTGGCCGCCCATCTCGTCGCCCACCGCGACTCCGCCGCCCGCCCGGACCTCCAGGGCGTTCGCGTAGGTCCCGGTGTACTCCTCGATGACAGCCTTGGCGTGCTCGGCCTGTTTCGTCTCGTCGCCCTTCACATGGGCGAGCACCAGGGCCTCGCGGCCGTTCTCGGAGCGGAGGCCGGGGTTGCCCGCGTCCCAGTACGAGACGACGTTCTCCAGGCCCGGTTCCTTCCTGAGGTCGGCCACCAGGGCCCGGCCGTGGCGCTCGGCGGCCGGGCTGTCGACGCCGCCCGCGGCGGCCCCTTCGGCGGCGCTTTCGGCGGGCCCGACCAGCAGGACGAGGTTTGTCTCGCCGCCGAACTTCTCGCCGATGACCTTCCCGGCCCGGGTCGACTGCGAGGCGGGGTCGTCGTACCCGCCTTCCAGGAGTTTGCCGAACGCGCCGCTGCCCGCGGCGCCCATGAGGACCACGGCCACGACGGCGAGGACAAGGACCAGCCGGGGCCGGCGGATCACCAGCTCGGCTATGCGTTCAAACACGCTTGATCTCCCTTTTCGCGCACTGATGGTGAGAGCCCGGAGGTACGGGGCCGACCGGCCCGGCCCGGACGGGCGGGTGGGGGCAGCGGGGCATGGGGCGGTGCACGGAATCCCGCACCGCACCGACAGCGGCCCCGCGGGCCCTGCTCCTCGTCGCCACCAACGAAGTTAGCGGGGTACTGGAAAATTGAGCAGTGTTAGATTTTCTTCACAGTGCACAACTTTCCTGTGCGGGGTGAGGTGTTGCCGTGGCCGCCGTCGTAGGGTCGCCGTATGCCTGCGGAAGAACATGCGACGCCCATGCCCGCCTCACCCGCCCCGCCCGCCCTGCCTTCTCTGCGGGAGCGGCGCCGGGCGGCCGCCACCCGGGAGATCCTGGAGGCAGCCGAGCGGCGGATCGTCCAGGACGGCCCGGTGGCCCTGTCCCTGCGAGCGGTCGCCCGGGATCTCGGCATGACCGTGCAGGCGCTGTACCACTACTTCCCGAGCTGGGCCGATCTGCTCACGGCGCTCATCACCAAGGCGTACGACGACATGGCCGACGCCGTACAGACCGCCGTGCAGAACGCCGCAGAGACCGCCGCGGTGTCCGCGGGGGCGGAGGCGGAGGATCCGGCCGTGCCCGGGATCATGGTCGCCGCGGAGGCGTACCGCCGCTGGGCCGTCACCAACCCCGAGCGGTTCCAGCTCCTCTACGGCACACCCCTCCGGAAGTACGCGGCACCCGTCGGCGGTCCCACCACCCAGGCCATGGTCCGGATCGGCGCGATCTTCCAGCGCGAGATATTCGGCGGATTCACCCGGGCCCAGTTGGCGGCGGCCGACGCCCCGCCGCTCTCCGCCGGCCTGCGGGCCCATCTGGAACAACTGCCGCCGCAGGGTCTGGGCGCCCTGCCCCCGCCCGCCACCACACTCCTTCTGAGCGCCTGGGGGCATCTGCACGGACTGGTCGTCCTGGAGGTGTTCGGGCACACCTCCTTCCTCGGCGAACACCGGGCCGAGATCTTCCGCCGGGGGGTGCGGAACCTGGTGGAGGACGTCCACCGCCGGATTCCCGCGGCGGAGGACACCGACTCCCCGCCGGAGGCCGCGGACCACCGGATCCCCGGCGCGTAACGGGCCGCGTCCGAAGGACTTCTGACCGGGTGGCGGCCGCGGTAGCGCGGGTGAAACAGAACGGAAGGCCCGCCGATGCCGTATCACCGCGTCGCGGATGCGCGGGCCGCCGATAGTGAGGGCGTTCGCAGGAGGAGGTCCGCGGACACCGCGGACCTCCCACCGCCCCCCCACCCCGCACGGAGGCTTTTTCTCGTGTCACCGACGACCGACCACCGCAGTGCGCCGCCCCGCCCGGCCGGCCGCGCCCGCCGCCGCGCCCTGGCCGTCTCCGCCCTGGTACTGGCCGGCCTCCAGACCGGCACCGGCCTCGCCTCCGCCGCGCCGGGCGACAGCGGGAGCCGGTCCGCCGCGCCGGGCAACGACAGGAGCCGGTCCACCGGGCCGGGACTCCAGTGGCAGCTCTGCGCCACCGCGGCCGTGAACTGGCCGCTGAAGAACGACACCCGCACCGAATGCGCCGAACTGGCCGTACCGCTGGACCACGCCAAACCCCAGGGCCGGAAGATCACCATTGCGGTGAGCCGGGTCCGGGCCACCGGCGGGCAGGCGACCCGGCCGCCCATCGTGGCCGTACTGGGCGGACCCGGGTTCTCCAACATCACCGACTCGGCCTCGATGGCCCGGCGCGGACTCTCCTCGCTCAACACCGACCGCGATTTCATCGGGCTGGACCTCCGGGGTGCCGGATACAGCGACCACATCGCCTGCGCCGAGCAGCCGTTCGCCGAACCGGCGCCGACCGCACCGGAGAAGGCCTTCAAGAAGGCCGAATTCGACCAGCAGGCCGAGTTCAACAACCGCTGCACCGCCGTCGACCGGGAGTTCGCCCGGCAGCTGACCCCGGAGAACACCGCCCGCGACATCGACCGGCTCCGCGCCGCGCTCGGCGCGGAGAAGATCAGCTTCTACGGGGCCTCCTTCGGCACCGCCGTCGGACTGGCCTACCGCTCCCTCTTCGACCGCCGTACGGAACGGGTCTGGCTGGACTCGGTGATGCCGCCGACCCGCCACTGGCCGACCATGGACCGCGAAACCGAGGCGGTCGGCCAGGAAGAAGGCACGCCGTTCGTGCCCTGGCTCGCCCAGCGCGACGCCGAGTACGGCATGGGCGCCGACGCGGCCACCGTACGCGCCCGGCTGGGCGAGCTGCGCGGCGAACTGGACAGGAAGCCGCGCGTCGCCGCCGGTGGCGTACGCGTGTCGGGGCCCTGGGTGCTGGACCAGGTCGTGCGCCCCCAGGAGGAGTGGGACGACGCGGCGAAGAACCTTGTCGTGGTACGCGACGGCGGTACGCCGACGGCACCTGCGGCGCCCCCGGCCGCGGCCACCCAGCCCGGGGCCGCGGCACCCGGGAAGGCCCCGTTGAAGCCCCGGTCGGCCACCGCCCCGGCCACGCCCCCGGCGGCCGGTGCCGCCCCGACGGCCGTACGCTCCGCCGGGCTGGGCAAACCGCGCAGCGGCTTCAACAGCCTTCAGTACAACGCGATGCTCTGCAACACCACCACCGCGAGCCGCGGCTTCGGTGAGCTGTGGGCGGCCCGCGAGTCCCGCCGCAAGGCGGACCCCCTCCAGGGCGGGATGCACTTCACCGTCTGGTGCGCGAACTGGCCCATGAGCGCGCCCGCCGCGCGCCCCGGCCCCGGCAACAGCGCGCTCCAGCTGTCCGGCCACCTCTACGAGGGCGTCACCCCCTACGTCTGGGCCGAACAGGCCAGGGACGCCCACGGCGCCACCCTGCTCACCATGCTGGACTCCGGGCACGCCGATCTGCCCGAATCGCCGTGCGCCGACAAGGCGCTCACCTTCTTCCGCACCGGGCGGACTGCGGACGGCACCTGCGGCGGCCCGCGGTCCTGAGCGGGAACACCACAGTCCTGAGCGGGAACACCGCAGCGCGGGGCCGGTCCCGGTGGAGGCCACCGGGACCGGCCCCGCGCTTGATGGCATGCCGGGGCCGTGGCACGATCCTTGCGCTGCGCCGCGACGACGATGTCGCAGGGGTGCCCGTCCGTGATCCGGGCCCGCCCCGCTCTCCGTTCCGGCCTGCGCGCGCCCGCGTCCGGCCCTGCCGGGACGCGGTTTCCCGCGGGCCGTTGCCAGGCTGCTCACAGGCCGTTGCCAGGCCGTCCCGAGGCTGGAGTACGTTTCCGATGTCGCCGTTCCAGGGTTCTCCCAATGTCCTCTTCGAGACCCGGGTGCGCGCCGTGCGCCGGCTGTCCCCCGGATTCGTCCGGCTCACCCTGCACGGCCCGAGCCTGGAGATCTTCGCTCCCTACGGCCTGGACCAGCGGGTGAAACTCCTGGTGCCCGGCGCCGGGACCGGGTCCGGGGAAGGGGTCGGGACCGGGGACGGCTACGCGGACACCTTCGACTCCGGCGGTGAGGTGCTCCGCGAAGCGCAGTGGCGGTCGAGATGGCGGGCGCTGCCCGAGGCGGAGCGGCCCGTGATGCGCAGCTACACCCCGAGCGGGATCCGGCCCGACGCCCGGGAGGTCGACCTGGACGTCTATGTGCATGCCAGCCCCGGCCCGGCGAGCGGCTGGGCGGCCGCCGCGCGGGAGGGCGAGCGGGTCCTGCTGTCCGGCCCCGACGTCCGCCGCAGCGACCCCTCGTACGGCATCCAGTGGAACCCCGGCAGCGCCGACCGGCTGCTGCTGGTGGGCGACGAGACGGCGTACCCCGCGATCCGCAACATCGTGTCCGGCCTCGGTCCCGCGGCCCGGGTGCGGGCCGTCCTGGAAGTGGGGGACACCGCGGACCTGGCGGTGATGGGGGAGTGCCTCGCGGGGCACGAGGTGACGGTCTGCCCGCGTACCGACGGGCCGACGGGAGGACTCACGAGGGCGGTTGAAGCCTGGGTCGAGGAGCAGGGAGCCGAAGCGGCGGCCCTGGGCGAGCGGTTCTACGCCTGGCTGGCGACCGAGAGCAAGCGGGTGGCCGGACTGCGCGACCTGCTGCGGGCCGCCGGTGTCGCGCCGGACCGGGTGCACGCCCAGGGGTACTGGCACGACCGGTAACCAGCGTGTGCACAGGGTCATCCGGACAGCTCCGCGCCTCCCCCGCGATGGCCGGTATCTGAGACCGATCTTGTCTTATTAGGTATACCTAAGCTAACTTCCGGGAGGCAGTCGCACTCTCGTGAACGGAACCACCCCATGAGTCCGCTGAGAACCTTCGGCACCCCCCGGCGTCTCCTGACGGCGATCACCCTCCCCGTCGTGGCGGCCCTGGTCCTCACCGGATGCTCCGGCGAAGGGGACGGGAAGGGGAAGAGCGACGGTTCCGGCAAGGCGTCCGGTACGCACGAGGTCCAGCACGCCCGGGGCACGGCGAAGGTCCCCCAGCAGCCCAAGCGCGTCGTCGTCCTGGAACCCGTACAGCTCGACACCGCGATCGCCCTCGACGTGGTCCCGGTCGGCGCGGCCCTGTTCAACGAGAAGGACGGCGTCCCCGCGTACCTGGGGAAGAAGGCCGGGAGCATCAAGTCGGTGGGTACGGTCCCCGAACCGAACATCGAGAAGATCGCCGCGCTCGACCCGGACCTGATCCTCGGCACCGAATCCCGGCACTCCGCCCTCTACCAGAAGCTCTCCTCCATCGCGCCGACCGTGTTCATGGCCACCCAGACCGACCCGTGGACCAAGAACGTCGAGCTGGTCGCCCGCGCCCTGGGCAACGAGAAGGGCGCCGCCGACCTGCTCGGCAAGTACCAGGCGCGGTGCGCCGAGGTCGCCGCGGCCCATAACACCAAGGGCCGGACCGCCCAGCTCATCCGCCCCCGCGACGGCGTACTGAGCCTCTACGGCCCGACGTCCTTCGCGGGCAGCACCCTGGAGTGCGCCGGGTTCACCACCCCGAAGCGGGACTGGGCCGGCGATATCTCGGTGGACGTCTCCCCGGAGCGGGTCGCCGAGGCGAAGGCCGACCTGGTCCTGGTCACGGCGGCGGACGTGAAGGCCGCAGACGCCGTCCCCGAGTCGATCCGCGGCAACGCGAAGGTGTTCCCGAAGCCGTACGCCGTGGACCAGTCCTTCTGGATTGCCGGGGTCGGCCCGCGCGGCGGAATGGCGGTCCTCGACGACCTCGACCGCATCCTCGCGGCCGAGAAGTAACCGGCACCACCGCCCCAGCGACCGGAGCTGCTGAACAACCGTGGCACTGATACGCGCCCGGAAGACGGAACACCCGCTGCCAACCGCCCCCGGCCCCGGCACGCGGGTGTCCGCCGTCCGGGTGGGCGGCGCGGTGGCCGTACTTGTCGTCGCCATCGTCGCCTCCCTGCTCGTCGGCGCGAACCCGCTCTCCCCGGCGACCGTGCTGGACACCCTCCGGGGCGGGGGCGGCGACGAGTCCCGGTTCGTCGTCTGGGACCAGCGGGTGCCGCGCACCATCGCGGGGCTCGCCGTCGGCGCGGCCCTCGGCGTCGCGGGCGCGCTCATCCAGGCGTTCACCCGCAACCCCCTCGCCGACCCGGGCATCCTCGGCGTCAACGCGGGCGCCGCGTTCGCCGTCGCCTGCGGTATGACCTTCCTCGGGATCACCAGCCCCTTCGGCTACGTCTGGCTGTCCTGCCTCGGCGCACTCGTCCTGACCGCGGTGGTCTACGGCATCGGCTCCGCCGGACGGGACGGCGGCGGGCCCATCCGTCTCACCGTCACCGGCGTCGCCGTCGGAGCCGTCTTCTCCGGCCTCACCACCGGACTCGTCCTCACCCACCCGGACTCTTTCGACCGGATGCGCGGCTGGAGCGCGGGCAGCCTGCTGGAACGCGGCTACGACGTCCTCCTTCCCGTACTCCCCCTGCTGGCCCTCGGCATCCTGCTCGCCGTCCTGGCCGCACCCGGACTCAACTCCCTCGTCCTGGGCGAGGACGTGGCACTCGCCCAGGGCGTCGACGTACGCCGGGTCCGCCTCACCGTTCTCGCCGCGGTCACCCTGCTCGCGGGCGGCGCCACCGCGGTCGCCGGGCCGATCCTCTTCGTGGGCCTGATGGTTCCCCATGTCGTCCGCTGGGTGGTGGGCACCGACCAGCGGAGCATCATCGCCGGATCCCTGCTCGTCGCCCCGGTCCTCGTCCTGGTGGCGGATGTCCTCGGCCGGATCGCGGTCCTCCCCAGCGAGATGCCCGCCGGAGTCGTCACCGCCTTCGTCGGCGCCCCGGTCCTGATCGCCCTCGTACGACGCCGGAGGGCGAGCGGCCTGTGAACACCGCGGTCAACACCCCACCACCCCGGGCCAACACCCCACCGCCCCGCGCCGGCACCCTTCTCACCGCCGGACGCCGCCGGATACGCGTCGGATCCGACCGGCTCAACATCGTGCTCGGCGTACGGCCCCTCCTCACCGCACTCGCCCTCACGGCCGCACTCGCCGCCGGCCTGGTCACGGCCCTCGCCCTCGGCGACTTCCCACTCACCACCGGCGAAGTCCTGGGGGTGTTCACCGGCCGGACCCAAGGCTTCGAGCGCACCGTCGTCCTGGAATGGCGACTGCCCCGCGCCGCCGGAGCCGTCGTCTTCGGCGCCGCGCTCGCCGTCGCGGGCGGCGTGTTCCAGGCCGTCACCCGCAATCCGCTCGCCAGCCCCGACATCGTCGGACTCGCGAACGGGTCCTTCACCGGAATGCTCATCGCCCTGCTCCTCCTCGGCGGCAGCTGGCCCCTGCTGACCGCGGGCTCCCTGATCGGCGGACTCCTCGCCGCGTTCGCCGTCTACCTGCTCGCCTTCCGCGACGGACTCCAGGGCTTCCGGTTCATCGTGGTGGGCATCGGCGTCTCCGCCATGCTCGCCGCGGTCAACACCTGGATGCTGCTCCGGGTGGACGTGGAGACCGCCCTCTTCGCCTCCGCGTGGGGCGCCGGCACGCTCAACAGCGTCACCACCACCACAGCGGTCCCCGCGGGCGTCTGCGTACTCCTCCTCCTGGCGTCCCTCCCGTTCCTGACGCCCGCGCTGCGCCAGCTCGACCTCGGCGACGACGCGGCCCGGGCCACCGGCGTCCGCGTGAACCGCGCCCGCCCGGCGGCCGTCGCCGTCGCCGTCGCGCTGGTGAGCATCGTGACCGCGGTGACCGGACCGGTCGCGTTCATCGCCCTGGCCGCACCGCAGATCGCCCGCAGACTCGCCGGAACCCCCGGCATCCCGTTCGGCGTGACCGCACTGGCGGGCGGAGCGCTCCTGCTCGGATCCGATCTGATCGCGCTGCACATCATCCCGCTGACCGTGCCGGTCGGAGTGGTCACCATCGTCCTCGGCGGCGGCTACCTCGTCTGGCTCCTCGTCCACCAAGCCAGAGAACGCCCATGACGACGCACCCCTCATCCGCACGCGTCCCGGCCGCGAACCCCTCGTCCGAGGAGGCCCGGCCGGACCGCGACCGGCTGCGCGCCGAAGCCCTCACCCTCGGCTACGGCGGCCGCACCATCGTCGAGGACCTGGACCTCGTGGTACCGCCCGGCTCCTTCACCGTGATCATCGGCCCGAACGCCTGCGGCAAATCCACCCTGCTGCGCGCCCTCGCCGGACTGCTCCCGCCCACCGCCGGAACCGTGTTCCTCGACGGCAAGGACATCACCACCTACCGCCCCAAGGCGGCGGCACGGCTCCTCGGACTGCTGCCCCAGACCGCCACCGCCCCCGAAGGCATCACCGTCGCCGAACTCGTCGCCCGCGGCCGGTACGCCTACCAGCGCGCCCTGCGCCAGTGGTCCCGGGCCGACGAACAAGCCGTCGGGGACGCCCTCGCGGCAACGGGCGTCGAGGAACTGGCGCCCCGGCGGGTCGACGAACTCTCGGGCGGCCAGCGGCAGCGCGTGTGGATCGCCATGGTCCTCGCCCAGGAGACCCCGCTCGTCCTGCTCGACGAACCCACCACATTCCTCGACATCGCCCACCAGATCGACGTCCTCAACCTGCTCCACGATCTCAACGAACGGGGCCGCACCGTCGTCGCGGTCCTGCACGACCTCAACCAGGCCGCGCGCTACGCCTCCCACATCGTCGCCATGAAGGACGGCCGGATCGTCTCCGCGGGCCCCCCGGCCGACACCATCACGGCGGACCTGGTCCACGAGGTGTTCGGCCTCCCCAACACGGTGATCCCGGACCCGGAGACCGGCACCCCCCTCGTCGTCCCGACCGACACCCGCTCGGCGCGCTAAGGAGTCTCTTCCGGGTCGGGCCGGATCACCTCGGCGAGATCCGCGGCGCCGGCGAGTACGAGGCCCCGGAGCCGGATGGCGTAGGCCCGCCGCTGCATGTCCGTCCCGTGCCCGGCGACGGTCCCGGCCAGTTCGCGGGCTTCGTCCGTACGTCCCCGGGCCAGCGCGGCCACGGCGGCGAGGAATGCTCCGGTGGCATCGGTGAGCAGCTTCGGCCGGGCGGCCAGGATCAGCTCCAGCCGTTCGAAATCCCCCCGGTCGAGGGCCGCGAAGGCGTGCTCGGCCGCGGTGCCCTGGTCGGTGACGATCTCGAAGACGTCGTCGTGGGAGAGGGTCTCGCCGAGCCGGAGGACGGCGAGATGCTGACGCGTCGCCGGTGATTCCGTTCCGGCGAGGAGCTCCCGGGCTTCCGGGGTGTCCAGGGTGGCGATGTGCGCGTCGAGGAAGTCCTTGGAAGCGTCCCAGTCGGGGGTGGCGATCCACGCGTGGAGCAGTCGGCGTGTCTCGTGGAGGAGCCGTCCGCGGTCCAGGAAACCGTCGAGGCCCTGGGCATCGATCTCGTTGAGGACGGCGATCAGGCTGTTGACGGCCGGGTCTTCGGGGAAGAGCGCTGCCGCCAGCTCCAGATGCCGGTGGAAGTCCGTCCGCCGGTCCCTGGCATTTCGGCGGAGGTAGTCTTCCGCGGCGGGCCAGTCGGCGATCCGGGCCCACTCCCCGGTCAGGTCCAGCAGCCCGTCGGGCAGCGGTACGAAGGCCCAGTCCGGCAGCCGGGAATCCTGAAACCCGAAGGTCGTCGCAACGGCCCGCACCTGGTGCCGGGCCTGCCGCAACGGCAAGGGGGAGCCTTCGGCGCAGGCGAGTGCGGCCAGCACGAGTTCCTCGACGGCACGCTCGGCATCGCCGTCCACGGCGAGGAACCCGGCGTGACAGGCACGGAGCCCCGCTTGGGCGAGGGGGTGGTGGGCCAGCTCGTTGAGGACGCTGCGCCAGGTGGCACGGGCCTGGGAATCGCTCTGATACCGGTTGAGATCGTTCAGGCAGCTCGCGAGGCCGGAGAGGTGGGCAGCCGGACTCGTCTGGACGAGGATCCGGTACAGAGCCACAGCTTCGGTGATGGTGCCGAGCGCTGCTTGCCGGTCCCCGGTGGCGGCCTGCTGGTCGGAGAGGTTGCTGAGGGCCTCGGCGAGGCCGGGCAGGTGGGCCGCGGGGTTGCTCCGGGCGAGGGCGCGGTAGTGGGTGACGGCCTCCGCGATGGTGTCGAGCGCTGTCCGGGGGTCGCCGTTCCCCGCCTGCCGGCGGGCGAGATTGTCGAGGGCCCTGACGAGGTCGGGCAGGTGGACCGAGGGATTGCTGCCCATGAGAGCACGGTAATACGTGACGGCTTCGGTGATCGTGTCGAGTGCAGCTTGCGGGTCCCCGGTGGCGGCTTGCTGGTTGGAGAGAGTGTTGAGGGCTCCGGCGAGATCGGGCAGATGGGCTGCGGGGTCGCTTTGAGCGAGGGTGCGGCGGATGGTGACGGCCTCCGCGATAGTGCTCAGTGCAGCGGGTGAGTCCCTGATGGCGTCCTGCATGTTGGCGAGGTTGTTGAGAGCTCCGGCGAGGTCGGGCAGGTGGGCTGCGGGGTTGCTCCGGACGAGGGCGCGGTAGTGACCGACGGCTTCGACAATGGCGTCGAGTGCCGCGGGTGCGTCTCCAGTCGCGAATCGGTGATTGCAGAGGTTGTTGAGGGAGTTGGCGAGCTGGGGCAGGTGGGCTGCGAGGTCCTTCTGGGCGAGGGTCCGGTAGTGACCGACGGCTTCGGTGACGGTGTCGAGTGCCGCTTGATGGGCCCCCGTTCTGGCCTGCCTGACAGAAAGGTCGTTGAGAGCCGTCGCAAGGTCGGGCAAGTGCACCGCGGGGTCGTTCCGGGCGAGGACGCGGCGGATGGCGACGGCTTCGGCGCTGGTACCGACCGCCGCCGGTCGATCCCCGGCGGCGGTCTGCCTGGCGGAGAGGATGCCGAGGGCCGTCGCGAGGCCCGGGAGGTGCGCTGTCGGATTCGCCTCGACAAGGGTCCGGTAGTGGGCGACGGCTTCGTCGGCGGAGCCGAGTGCCGCCTGCGGGTCCCCTTCACGGGTCTGTCTGCCGGAGAGGACGCCGAGGCTGCCGACGAGGTCGGGGAGGTGGGCTGCGGGGTCGTCCCGGGCGAGGGCACGGCGGATGGTGACGGCTTCCGTGGTGGTGCCGAGTGCGGCTTGCCCGTCCCCTGTGGCGGATTGGCGGTCGGCGAGGTTGTCGAGGGAGCGGGCAAGGCCGGGGAGAAAGGTGATGGGGTCGTGCCGGACGAGAGTTCGGTAGTGGGCAGTTGATTCTTCGGCAGAGCCGAGTGCGGCCTGCGATTCCCCTGCGGCGGATTGATGGTCGGACAGGCTGTTGAGGGTGGCGGCGAGGTGGCGGAGGTGGGCCGCGGGGTTGTCCCGGGCGAGGGCGCGGTAAAGGCCGACGGTTTCGGCCATGGCGCTGATTGCCGCCTCCTGCTGTCCCGTTGCGGTCAGCCGAAGACTTACCCGATGCACCTGAGCGGCAAGTTCCACGACCTCTGTGCTGTCATCGGCGCGGAGTATCTCCAGACGGTAGTAGTCGGCATGCAGCCCGAGTCCGGGCAGGCTGACCGTGGTGAAGGGGATCTCGCCGGACAGTTCCAGCAGCCAGGTCGCGTCCGAGGTCTCCTCGACGAGCCCTCGGATCGCGGAGTACGCGGCGCCGAGCTGCTCCGCCGCGACCGCGAAAACCGGCCTCCAGCGGTCCGCCCCGCCCGCCGCCCATGACATCAGCATCGCCGTCGCGCTACCCGGCTCCGCAGCCGCCGCACGGTTGAGCTGCCGCAGCGCCGCCAGGAGCCGTTCGTCGTCCAGGCCGTCCAGGACCGCGGCCAGCAGATCCTCGTCCTCACGGAGTTCCCGCAGCGTGAGATGGTCGGCGATGGGGTCCGGGCGCAGGGCGAGGGGTTCGCCCGGGCCCGGTTGCAGACAGGCGGTCAGGGTGGTGCGTACGGTCTCGCGCCACTGGGCGTCACCGGCCAGCTCGCCCACCGCACTCAGCGCGGCGGTGACCTCCTTCCGTGTGGTGGGCGCACGCAGCGTCAGGCCGGCGACGGCACGGTTGAGCACGTCGAGCGGAGCGTCGGCGTACTTCCCCAGACCGGTGTTCCGCCGGTACGCCTGGGCCCAGTAGGCATGCTCATGGGCGAGGACTTCCTCGTACAGGTCCTCGCGCGTGGCGGGCAGCCGGTCGGGCGCCCGGGCGGCGAGGAGGGCCAGCAGGATGTGGTCCAGGGTGGTCCAGTCGGCCGGGGCCGCCCGCTCGACGGCCTCCAGGTCGAGTTCGCCGTCGGGGCCGTGCCGGAAGGCGCGGGCGGCACGGTGGAAGAGGGCAGCGCCCGCCGGGTGCTCGGGCGGCAGGGCAAGAGGGGTGTCCTCGTGGACGAGATGCCCGTCCCGGTGCCACGCCTTGCGCAGCCCGGTGAGCCACTGGCCTTCGATCGTACGGGCGGTCATCACGACGACGGCGGGCGCGGCGCCACGGTCGGTACGCCGCTTGAGTACGGTCAGGAGCTGCTCGGCGTCGGCGGTACGGGCGTCGGCGTAGTCGAGGACGACCAGGGTGGGGGAGACGACCGTGCCCAGCCAGTCCCGTCCGGTGGCGCCTTCCCGGAGACAGCCGGTGTACCAGCCCTCCTCGACAGCCAACCGATGCGCCAGCTCCAGGGCCAGCCGGGTCTTGCCCGCGCCGCCCGCACCGTGGACGACGACGACACCCGTATACACACCGGCGGCGATCCCGCGGCACCAGTCGGTGAGGACGGTCAGCTCGTCCCTGGCCTGGAACGGCACCACCGCGTGCTCCGCCTGGAGGACCTGCAACGGCCGGTGGACCCGGGGGTCCAGCGGAACGTACGGCGGTCGCATCGGCCGGTCTGCGGGGCGCTCGGCCGGGGTGTGGGTGTCGCGCTCGCGCCAGGCGCGCCCGATGTCGACGGCCAGCCGCCAGCTCCACCCCAGGGCATACCGGGCGCCGGCACGGACGGCGTCGTCGAAACCGGCGCCGGTGCCCAGGACGGGCGAGGACGGCAGGGAGCGCGCGACCCCCACCGGGTCCAGGACCAGCAGCGGTCGCGACGGCCCCGAGAGGTCGGCCTGGACGAGGTCCCCGAAGCCGTCCGGGCGCCCGGCCCACACCTCCGCGTCCGGCACCGGGACGCCGTCCGGATCACCGGGGCCGGGTTTGTCGACCCATACGGCGAGCAGGGCGTGGGCGGCGCGCCCCGGTTCGGGCGGGTCGACGACGAGCACGAGCGGATGCAGCCCGGCATGGAGACAGGCACCGGCCAGCACCAGTGCCAGGTCCAGGCAGGTGGCGTGCCCGGGGCACCACAGGACCTCGGCGGGCTGGCGGACGACCTGGCGGTCCGGGTCGTCGGAAGGCGCCTCGTACGAGTAGGTGATCCCGGCCCCGGCCAGCGCCTCGTACACATCCCGCGCCTGCCCCAGGCGGCTGTCGGCCGGCGGTCCGGGCAGCCGGACCAGCGCCGCCACCTCGGCGGGCAGTACGTACTTCGCCAGCGCGGCCGGCTCCCCGGTGAGGGACCAGCGGGGCCACGAGCCCGCACCGCTCACGGCGCCACCACCGCGAAGGCGTCGGACGCCGACAGGTCACCGGCGCCCGGCACGGCCCGTACGCTCACCCGCAGGTCGTACAGGCCCGCCGGGAGACCGGGCAGGTCCGCCGCGTACGCACGGTGCTCCCCGGCCCACTCCAGCCGTACCTCCGCGACCGCGGCCCGCGGGCCGTACACCGGCCGTACGGTGGCCCACACGGCGAGCCGGGCCGCACCGGTGACCGCCTCCGGCGGCAGCCCGTCACCGCACAGCCGCACCCGGAGCGGGATCGCGGCACCCTCCGGGTGGAGTTCGTCCAGGTCCAGTCCGAGGGCCGCCTCGCGTTCCTCGCCGCGGGCCGCGGTGAGCCTCTGCCGCTCCTCGTAGCGCTGCACCAGGCCGGGGATCCAGCCCTCGGAGACGATGGGGCCGTGCCGGTCGCGGGTCCGCCAGCCGGAGGTGTCGTGGCCGTCCAGCTCCACCGGCACGGCGGAGAACGCCGGTACGGTCCCGTCGCCGTGGTCCTGCTCCCAGCCCGCCAGGTCCAGCCAGGACGGCCGCTCCTTGGCGACCGTCAGCGCCCGGCCGTCCCACACGGCCGAACCCGCGGTGCGGTGGCTCCAGCCCAGCCGGGGCACGATCTGCGGCTCGGCCCCGGTGCGCGGCATCGCCTCCCACGCCTCTTCGATCTCCCGGTGGAGGGCGAACCCCCGCTCCGCCAGGGGGCGCAGCCCGTCCAGGGGAACCTCGTGCGGATAGCGGGCGGTACCCGTCGCGGTGTCCCGCACCACCGGGTAGCGGGGGAGCAGTTCGCTCACCGAAGGCCACTGCCGCAGCAGTTCGCTCACCCCGTCGAGCCGTACCCCCGCCACCCGTACCCCGTTGGCCAGCAGGTGCAGCGCCTTGGGGGCCCCGCGGTGCGGTGTGGCCAGGGTGATCAGGGCCCGGCACAGCTCATGCCCGCCGAGCGGGCCCAGCCAGTACCGGGCGACCAGCCCGCCCATCGAGTGGGCGACCACCACGACCCGGCCCGCCCGCTCGGACGGCGCGAGGTCCTTCAGCCGCTCGTGGACGTCGGCCGCGAGCAGCCGCGCGGCATGGCGGACACCGAGGCGGAAGTCGTAGGGGAACAGCACCACGTTCGCACCGGGATTCCGCTGGCCGGGGTGGCCGGAGTCGAGGACGGCGTCCGGCAGCGCCGCAAGCCCCGCCACCAGCCGCTCGTACCCCGGTACGACGGTCCAGCCCGGCAGCAGCCGCTTGGAACGGATCAGCCCGGTCGCCCGCAAAGGCTCGTCCACCGCCAGCCGGTCCGGCTTCGCCAGCAGCCCGGCGATATCGCCGAACCCGGCGTCCCACACCGCATCCGGTGCTCTCCCGCCGCCCCGCTGCCGCTCCAGAACGCTGCCGCCGATGCCCGGCAGTACATACACGAGATGCCTGCGCGCCATGACGCCCCCCGCTTTCCCCACCCCGGGCCGCGGCCGCGCGACCCGCGCCGTGCGGCTCCTTGCTACCAGTAACAGCGCTGGGGAATAAGGAAGTTCCGGAGAAACGGGGCCTGGTGAAAACCCTTCGCGGGCCGCGCGGAAGCGCCGGTGCCCTGCTTGCGGGCACCGGCGCCCAGGGGCTTCGCTGAGGGGCCGGGTGGTCGCCCCGCGCGATCAGGCGGAGGCGAAGACGAACTGCTCCCAGGGCCCGATCTCGTAGGCGCGGGCGCGGAGCATGGCATGGCTCCCGCCGCCGTATCCCAGCTCGGTGGAGACGAAGCGGCCGTTCGCGGTGGACTGCAGTACGTAGCGGCCCGTCGCCGAGTTGTACAGCAGGCCGAACCGCTCCCAGGGGCCGATGGCGCCCGCGCGGGCCCGGAGCATTCCGTTGCTCGAACCGCTGTACCCCAGTTCGGCGGAGACGTAGAGCCCGTTCTCCACGGACCGCAGCACCCAGGCGGAGGTGCTGGACTGCCAGATCAGTTCGAACCGCTCCCACGGGCCGATGTAGTAGGCGCGGGCCCGGAGCATCGCGTGGTCCCCGCCGCCGTAACCCAGCTCGGCGGAGACATGCAGATTGTTCTGGACGAACCTGAGTGCGTAGACCGCGTTGGTCGATACGTCACTTCCCTCGACCGCCTTCCACCCCGCCGGGGCGGAGGAGACGGTCCGTTCCTGAGCGCCGGACGGCGGCGCGGTGAGCGCGGTGATGCCCAGCAGGGAGAACAGTAAAGCAAGAGTGACGGTGATGCGTCTCATGCCTTTCCCTTCTGATCGGCGGTCGTGTGCGCAAGCGGGGCGGGCCCGCTCAGGCGGGAGTCTGGCACAGGCGGGGACCGCCGAACGCGATGCCAACCGGTCATCGCGCGAGAGCGTTCCGGTGATCGGTACGCGGCCGTAACAGCCCTGTTGATCAGCGGAATTGCCGTCAAGTGGACCGATTCCGCCAGAGAACGGCGGGGAACCGCCCGGCCGCTGCGGAAGCTCTCGCACCCGGCGGGCACTCGTGGCGGATGAGCACACCGTGGCGGACGGGGAAGCCGCCCGGAAACGAGCGTAGGTGCCGGGGGCAGGTACCGCGGGCCGGGTCAGCCGAAGGTGAGGGCGTACGCCTGAAGACCCTTCTGGAGGCGGAGTTCGAGGCGTGCCGTGCGGGGCTTCTTGTCGTCGGTGAGCCGGTAGAGGGCCGGTGCGCCGGAGACCGTGAGGGTACGGGTGGGTTTGCCGTCGACGAGCACGGTCACCGTGCCGGTTCCGGCGAGGACCAGGTTGGCGTTCCGGGCGCGGTAGGTGAGGGCGAGGCGCGCGTCCGGCCCGGCGGTGAAGTGCTCGTATCCGGCGGTCCAGGTGCCGTCCAGCGAGACGCCGTTCAGACGCAGGGGGCGGGAGGGGAAGCGGTAGACGGTGGGTTTGCCGCCGACCAGAGGCGTTCCGGAGTAGCCGCGGATCCGCTGCGTACTGAGATACGTCTCCGGGGTACGGTCCCGGGCGAGGCCGTCCATGGCCCGCCCCGTGGGTTCGGGAAGGGTGACGGTGGGGTCGGCCTGCCGGAGCAGGTCGCGGATCATCGTCTCCGTCCGGTCGTACTGGCCCTCGCCGAACTTGAAGTAGCGGACGGTGCCGTCGGCGTCGACGAGGTACTTGGCGGGCCAGAAGCGGTTGCGGTAGTTGTTCCAGGTGGTGAGGGAGTTGTCGAGGGCGACGGGCCAGGTGACGCCCAGCTTGCGGGCCCCGGCGACGACGTTGCCGCGCTTCTTCTCGAAGGCGAACTCGGGGGAGTGGACGCCGATGATCCGCAGACCGGCGTCCCGGTAGGCCCGGTCCCAGTCGCGCAGATGCGGTGCGGCCCGCTGGCAGTTGATGCAGGAGTAGGTCCAGAAGTCGATCAGAACGACCTTGCCGCGCAGGCTTGCGAGGTCGACGGGCCTGTTGCCCGGGGTGTTGAGCCAGGAGTCGATGCCTTCGACCGGCGGGGCCTGGCCGCAGGAGCGCAGCTCGTCGGCGCCGTCCTCGCAGCGGGAGAGCTCCTTGTTGGAGTCGTCGTACAGCCCGGAGAGCTGCTGCCGGGCGATACCGCTGTCCTCGACCTTCCGCTGCGCCGCGGAGGTGTAGTCGGGCAGGGCCCGCTGGAGTGCGGTGGTGAGGTCG
Source organism: Streptomyces sp. NPDC003691 (assembly GCF_053981115.1). Lineage (NCBI taxonomy): Bacteria > Bacillati > Actinomycetota > Actinomycetes > Kitasatosporales > Streptomycetaceae > Streptomyces > Streptomyces sp. NPDC003691. Next base: position 29,945 of record NZ_JBSFNQ010000084.1, read on the forward strand.
AGGGCGAGCGCCGCGGCCAGCGCGATCATCAGCAGTCCGGCGGTGATCCGCAGCCCGCGGGCGCGGGTGCGGAAGGCGGCGACACGTGCGGTGACCCGGCGGCCGGCGAGGGCGAACGCGAGCAGTGGGATCGCGGTGCCGACGGCGAAGGAGAGGGTGAGGACGACGATGTCGGCGTTGATCTCGCCGCGGGCACCGGCGACGGTGATCGCGGCGAGGACCGGTCCGGCACAGGGGACGTAGAGCACCCCGAGGCCGAGCCCGAGGACGAGCGCGCTGCCCTCCTTGTTCACCTGCCGCTGCGGAATCCGGGCGAACGGCCTCTCCAGCAGCCGCTCCACGGGCGGGAAGATCAGCCCGAGGCCGATCAGGACCAGCAGGGCCAGGCCGGTGTTGCGCAGGATGTCCTCGGGCAGCCCGAGCGCGGAGATGATCGTCACCCCGAGCAGGGTGAAGAGACTGAAGCTGAGAACGAGCCCGGCGACCACGGCGTACGGGCGGCGGTTGCGCGGGGGACGGGGTGGCGTCCGGGGCGGTGCTTCGACGAGCACCGGGCCCGCCGCGGCCGTACCGGTGCTCCCTCTGCCCGCGGTCCCGGTGCTTCGGGCGTTCACGGTGCTCCCCGGACTCCGCGCCGGTGAGGATTCCCCGGCCGTGCCCCCGGCGAGGAACACCACCGGGAGCACGGGAAGGATGCACGGGGATACGGCGGTGATGAGACCGCCGAGCAGGCCGATCAGGGCGAGAGTGAGCATGGTGACCGCCTTGTCGCTGGAACGCCGGACGCGTCCCCTCGGCAGCTCATTCGGACCCGTACCCCCCGGCGGATGGCACTGGGCCCGCTTCATCGCGGAATTCCGTGCCCGCCCGGCGGGTGGGACGACGGCGGCCCGGCCGAGGGGCAGGGGCCGGCCCGGTGCGCGGAGTGGGGTTCCTGCGCCATGCGGGTGGTGTCCGCGCGCCCGGCACATCCGGCGGGGCCACGGTGACGAACCGTCCGCGACCCCGGCCCGTCGGGCCCGGGGCATCAACCTGGGAGTAGTGGATATGCGCAATCGCAACGCCGCCGTGGCCGCGGTCGTCGCGCTGGCCGCCCTGTGCGCCGGACCCGCGTTCGCCGTGGGCGGCACCGTCGGCACCGCGCCGGAGACGCCGCCCGCACTCGGCACCCTGCCGCAGACGCCGCCCGCCGCGGAGTGGACGGGGCTGACCGCGATCGGCCTGACCGGCGATCAGCGGCTGGTCGGGTTCGACGTCCGCCGGGCGTCCGCGCCCTGGTCGCTGGGCAAGGTCTCCGGGCTCGCGGGGGACACCAGGCTCGTGGGCATCGACTTCCGTGTGCAGAACGGCATGCTGTACGGCGTGGGTGACCAGGGCGGCGTCTACACCCTGAACGCCTCGACCGCCCGGGGCGTCAAGGTGTCGCAGCTGACCGTGGCGCTCTCCGGCAGTGCGTTCGGTGTGGACTTCAACCCGGCCGCGAACCGGCTTCGGGTCGTCTCCGACACCGGCCAGAACCTGCGGCACAACATCGACGACCCGGCCGCCCCGCCGACCACCACCGTCGACGGAACACTCACCAGCCCGACCGCTCCGCCCTCGACCGCGCTCGGGATCACCGGGGCCGCCTACACCAACAACGACCTGGACACGGCGACCGCGACGACCCTGTTCGACCTGGACACGGTGGCCGACCGGATCTCGCTGCAGTCCCCGGCCAATGCCGGGACCCTCGCGCCTACCGGCAGCCTCGGGACGGACGCCGCGCCGGACGCGGGCTTCGACATCCACTACCACCCGGCGACCGGAACGAACCACGGCTTCGCCACGATCGGCACGGGCGGCGCCTACCGCCTCTACCACGTGGATCTGCTGACGGGGAAGGCCACCGACAAGGGTGCCTTCCCGGCATCCTGGCAGGTCACCGACCTGGCCCTGCCCGTCAATCAGTAGCAACTGTCTGGCCAACGCGCCGCTCTCCTCCCGCAAGGACGCCCGGGACGCGGTCGTCGCCGCGCGCAAGGCGTTCGGCGGCTGGTCCGG
>NZ_JBSFNQ010000085.1:0-31350 GCF_053981115.1 Streptomyces sp. NPDC003691
GGCCCCAATAGCTCAGTCGGTAGAGCGTCTCCATGGTAAGGAGAAGGTCTACGGTTCGATTCCGTATTGGGGCTCCGCAGAAAAAGAAGGCCCCCGCCGTCAGGCGGGGGCCTTCTTCGTATGGGCGGTGGCCCGCCCACTGGGCCGGGCTACGGCTTGCGGGGCTCCGGGATACGGAGGGCGAGGATGGCCATATCGTCCGAGGCGGGTTCCGCGGCGAAGCGTTCCACGGCACGCATGACCCGGGCGGCGACCGCGCCGGCCGTCAGGCCCGTACAGGCCTTGAGTACCTCCGCGAGGCCGTCGTCGCCCAGCATCCGGCTGCCCTCCCGGCGTTCGGTGATGCCGTCGGTGACACAGAGCAGGACATCTCCGGGAGCCAGGGTTACCGACTCCTCGTACAGCTCCAGGTCCTCCATCACACCCAGCAGGGGCTGGGGTTCGGCGGGGGCGTCCACCGTGCCGTCCGGACGGAGCCGGAGCGGGAGGGGATGGCCGGCGCAGACGACCTTGAGCCGGGCGCTGCCGTCCTCCTGCGGCCACAGCTCGCCGTAGAGAAGGGTGAGGAACCGGCTCCGGGCTCCCTCGTCGAGGATGGCCGCGTTCAGCCGCTCCAGGACCGCGGGGCCGCCGAAGCCCTCGCGGGCCAGCAGACGCAGGGCGTGCCGGGCCAGGCCGGTGACCGCGGCCGCCTCAGGGCCCGTACCGCAGACATCGCCGATGGCGAAGCCGTAGGCGCCGTCCCGGATCGGGAAGACGTCGTAGAAGTCGCCGCCGACCTCGTTGCCCTCGCCCGCGGCGCGGTAGATGACCTCCACGTCGACGCCGGGGATCTGCGGGGACTCCGGCGGCAGCAGACTGCGCTGGAGGGACTGGCTGATCGCGACGCGCTCGGAGTAGAGGCGGGCGTTGTCCAGCGCCAGGGCGGCCCGGCGGGAGAGGTCCTCGGCCAGTTCCAGGATCTCCTGGCGGAAGTGCTCGTCCGTGGGCTTGCCGAGGATCAGCATGCCGATCGCGCGGTTGCGGGCGAACAGCGGGAGGACAACGGTTTCGCCACCGACTGCGGCGGCGGTGGCGAGGGTGCTGCCGATGCCCGAGGAGACCGGTGAGGAGGAACCGAGGCCCAGTTCACGCTTGGAAGTCTCCAGGGCGGCCTGCTGGGCCGCCTTGGCCGGGGCGGTCCAGGTCCGGGCGCCGGGTGTGGAGACCGGTACCGGCGGGGCGATCTTGGAGAGCAGCTCCTTCAGACCGTCGATGCGGTCCTCGTCCTCGTGGAGGACATAGCTCAGATGGGGGGCCGAGCCCTGGTCGGCGATGGTGTAGACGGCGCACCAGGTGGCCAGGGTGGGCACCGTCATCTGGGCCATCAGCGCCAGTGTCTGGTCCCGGTCGAGAGTGCCCGCGAGCAGGTCGGAGGCCTCGACCAGGAAGGACAGGGAGCCGCGGCGCAGCCGCTCCAACTCGCCGAGGCGGGCGGACTCCACGGCCAGGGCGATCCGGTCGGCGGCGAACTGGAGGCGCAGGGCCTCCTCGTTGGTGTAGCGGCCGGCGGATTCGGCGGCGACGCCGAGGGAGCCGGTGAGCCGGCCCTCTACCTTCAGCGGGACGGTGACGACGGACCGCATACCGGTGGTGTTGAGGAGGGGGACCGCGCCGGGCACGGAGGTGAGGTCGTCGTGGACGGCGGGCATCCGGGCGGAGCCGTACCGGCCGGTGCCGGCTTCGACGGGAACGCGGGCGAACCGCTGGCGGGCCGAGGGGAGGCCGGTGGTGGCCCGTACCTCCAGCTCCGTTTCGTCGTCGGTGGCCAGCAGCAGGAAGGCGGCGTCACCGTCGAGCATGTCGCGGGCGCGCTCGACGGTGCGCTGGAGGAGCCCGTCGAGATCGTCGGGGGCGGGCGAGCCGATGAAGACCTCGAACGGGTCCGTCGAATGGGACTCGCTGCCGCTGTCGGGGACGGTGATCCGGGTCGGGGTCTGGAGGACGGCGCGCTCGTCGTCCCGTACCAGCAGACAGACCGTGGAGGGTTCGCCGTGGGTATCGCGTACCCGCAGATGGGAGGCGTAGACGGGGATGACGCGGCCCTCGGTGTCCCGGATGCCGTAGCTGCCCTCCCAGCGGGAGAGCTGGAGCGCCTCGGCGATACCGGTGCCGATGCCGGGGGTGTGCGGCCAGGCGGCGAAGTCGGCGAGGGGCTTTCCGGTGACCTGGTCGGCGGCGTAGCCGAAGAGGTGCTCCGCGTCCTCGTTCCAGACGGAGATGGCGCCGGTGCGGTCGATCTGGGCGACGGCGACCCGGACGCGTTCGTCGGCGACGGGCAGCAGGGCGGTCGGCAGGGCCGGACCGGCGGAGCGGGTGCCGACGGGGCGCTGGGGGAGGTCGAGCTGGAACCAGACCTGTTTGAAGGTGGCGGTGTACTCGACGCCCCAGCGGGAGGCGAGGGCGGAGCAGAGTTGGAGCCCGCGGCCGTTCTCGCTGTCGAGCGGGGCGAGGACATGGCTGCCCTGGAGAGGGATTTCGCGCTCGGGGTAGCGGTCGGCGACCTCGATGCGGATATGGTCCTCGGTGCGCAGACACAGGACGTCGGCCGAGGTCCCGGCGTGCACGATGGCGTTGGTCACCAGTTCGCTGGTGAGGACGACCGCGTCGTCGATGATGTCGGAGTGGCCCCAGCCCTGGAGCGTGTCGCGGACGAAGGCGCGGGCGGTCGCCACGGACCTGCCGACGGGGTCGAAGGAGGCGGCTGCCCGAGCGGTGATCACTGAACTCCTCGTACGCGTCTCGACGCCCGGCTCTGCCATGATCGGCTCGTCCCTCCCGGTGCCCGGTGCTGTGCGTGCGCCCGTGTCGCCCTGGCCGGGCGGACCGGGGCGGTTGGACAGCCGGATGCCAGGTTACTTACCTTCGCAGTCCGAGCGGGTGCCGGTCGCCGTTGTTTCCGCCCTGAGGGGGCGGTGACGTTGTGCGAAGCTGCCGAACTGTTATGGCCTGGTTCGGTACGGGTGAAACACTGGACACTCACCCGATACGAGCTCGGATAGTACGGTCAACCCCTGCGGGAGGGACACGGTGGAGTCTGGCGTGGCGGCGCGTGGCAGGAACACGCGCGCGAAAGGCGGACGGTCCCGGGGCAATGGGACGACCGAGGTGGACACGGTCGCGCTGAACCGGCTGCTGGCGGCTTTGACGTCGATGCGGGACGGGAACTTCCGCAAGCGGCTGACCGTGTCGGGCGACGATCTGATGGCCGAGATCGCGGCCGTCTACAACGAGGTCGCGGACCGGAATCTGCATCTCACGGGCGAGCTGGCCCGGGTCCGCCGGGTCGTGGGGCGTGAGGGGAAGCTGACCGAGCGGCTGGAGACCGGGGCCTGCGAGGGGTCCTGGGCGGCCGCCATCGACGCCTCGAACGCGCTGGTGGACGAATTGGCGCGGCCGGTGTCCGAGGTGGGGCGGGTCCTGTCGGCGGTGGCCGACGGCGATCTGGAGCAGCGTACGGAGCTGCGGTCCCAGGGCACGGACGGGGTTGTCCGGCCGCTGCGCGGGGAGTTCCTCAAGGTGGCGCGGACGGTCAACAGCCTGGTGGACCAGTTGTCCGCGTTCACGGACGAGGTGACGCGGGTCGCCCTGGAGGTGGGTACCGAGGGCAAGCTCGGCGGGCAGGCGCAGGCGCGCGGGATGTCGGGTTCCTGGAAGGACCTGACGGACTCGGTCAATACGATGGCGCAGCGGCTGACCGCGCAGGTGCGGGATATCGCGCTGGTCACCACGGCGGTTGCCAAGGGTGATCTGTCGCAGAAGGTCACCGTGCATGTGGCCGGGGAGATGCTGGAGCTGAAGAACACCGTCAACACGATGGTGGACCAGCTCCAGTCGCTGGGTTCGGAGGTCACCCGGGTCTCCCGCGAGGTGGGTACGGAGGGGCTGCTGGGGGGGCAGGCCGAGGTGCCCGGGGTCGCGGGTGTCTGGAAGGACCTGACGGACTCCGTCAACACCATGGCGGGGAACCTGACCTCGCAGGTGCGGGCGATCGCCGAGGTGACGACGGCGGTCGCCAGCGGTGATCTGTCGCAGAAGGTGACGGTGAACGCGCGGGGCGAGGTGGCGCAGCTCGCCGAGACCGTCAACCAGATGACGGAGACGCTGCGGACGTTCGCCGACGAGGTGACGCGGGTCGCGAGCGAGGTCGGCGGGGAGGGGATGCTCGGCGGCCAGGCGCAGGTGCCGGGTGCGGCGGGTACCTGGAAGGACCTCACCGACTCGGTGAACACGGTCTTCCGCAATCTGACCACGCAGGTGCGGGACATCGCCCAGGTGACGACGGCGGTCGCCAACGGTGATCTGTCGCAGAAGGTCACCGTGAACGTGGCCGGGGAGATGCTGGAGCTGAAGAACACCGTCAACACGATGGTGGACCAGCTCCAGTCGTTCGGTTCCGAGGTGACCCGGGTGGCCCGGGAGGTCGGTATCGAGGGCCGGCTGGGCGGTCAGGCCCGGGTGCCGGGTGCTGCGGGTACCTGGAAGGACCTCACCGACTCGGTGAACACCGCGTTCCGTAACCTCACCGGTCAGGTGCGGGACATCGCGCAGGTGACGACCGCGGTGGCGAACGGTGATCTGTCGCAGAAGGTCACGGTGGACGTGGCCGGGGAGATGCTGGAGCTGAAGAACACCGTCAATACGATGGTGGCGCAGCTGTCGTCCTTCGCGGACCAGGTGACCCGGATGGCGCGGGACGTGGGTACGGAGGGCCGGCTGGGCGGTCAGGCCCGGGTCGACGGGGTGAGCGGCACCTGGAAGGAGCTGACGGACTCCGTCAACTTCATGGCCGGGAACCTGACCTGGCAGGTGCGGCAGATCGCGCAGGTGACGACGGCAGTCGCGCGGGGTGATCTGTCGCAGAAGATCGACGTGGACGCCCGGGGCGAGATCCTGGAGCTGAAGAACACCATCAACACGATGGTGGACCAGCTGTCGGCGTTCGCCGACCAGGTGACGCGGGTGGCCCGTGAGGTGGGTACCGAGGGCCGGCTGGGCGGTCAGGCGCAGGTGCCGGGAGTGGCCGGGGTCTGGCGTGATCTGACGGACTCGGTGAACGGCATGGCGGGCAATCTGACCGACCAGGTCCGCAATATCGCCCAGGTCGCCACCGCGGTCGCGCGGGGTGATCTGTCGCAGAAGATCGAAGTCGATGCCCGGGGCGAGATCCTGGAGCTGAAGAACACCATCAACACGATGGTGGACCAGCTGTCCAACTTCGCCGAGCAGGTCACGATGGTGGCCCGCGAGGTGGGTACGGAGGGCATGCTCGGCGGCCAGGCCGAGGTGCAGGGCGTCTCCGGTACCTGGAAGGACCTGACCCAGTCCGTCAACTCGATGGCGAACAATCTGACCTCGCAGGTGCGGAGCATCGCGGAGGTCACCACGGCGGTCGCCAAGGGCGATCTGTCGAAGAAGATCACCGTGGATGCCAAGGGCGAGATCCTGGAGCTGGTGACGACCGTCAACACGATGGTGGACCAGCTGTCGGACTTCGCGGACGAGGTGACGCGGGTCGCGCGCGAGGTGGGTACCGAGGGTGTCCTCGGCGGTCAGGCCAGGGTGCGGGGTGTCACGGGTATCTGGAAGGACCTCAGCGACAACGTCAATCTGATGGCGAACAATCTGACGAACCAGGTGCGGAACATCGCCCGGGTGTCGGCGGCGGTCGCCAACGGCGATCTGACGAAGAAGGTGACGGTCGAGGCGCGCGGCGAGTTCGCGGAGCTGGCGGAGACCGTGAACACCATGGTGACGACCCTGTCGTCGTTCGCCGACGAGGTGACCCGGGTGGCCCGTGAGGTGGGCACCGAGGGCGAGCTGGGCGGTCAGGCGCAGGTGCCCGGGGTATCGGGGACCTGGAAGGACCTGACCGAGTCGGTGAACTCGATGGCGTCCAATCTGACCTGGCAGGTGCGGCAGATCGCGACGGTCACCACGGCGATCGCCAAGGGCGATCTGACCCGGAAGATCGATATCGATGCCCGGGGCGAGATCCTCGAACTGAAGACGACCATCAACACGATGGTCGACCAGCTGTCGGCGTTCGCCGGCGAGGTGACCCGGGTGGCCCGTGAAGTGGGCACCGACGGGCAGCTCGGCGGCCAGGCGCGGGTCCGGGACGTGGACGGCACCTGGCGGGACCTGACGGAGTCCGTGAACGAGATGGCCGGGAACCTGACCCGGCAGGTGCGGGCGATCGCGGCGGTGGCGACCGCGGTGACCCGCGGGGACCTGAACCTCAAGGTCGACGTGGACGCGGCCGGGGAGATCCAGGTCCTCCAGGACAACATCAACACCATGATCGCGAACCTGCGGGACACCACCCTCGCCAATGAGGAGCAGGACTGGCTGAAGGGCAATCTGGCCCGGATCTCCGGTCTGATGCAGGGGCGGCGGGACCTGGACGACGTGGCGTCGCTGATCATGAGCGAGCTGACGCCGGTGGTCTCGGCGCAGCACGGCGCGTTCTTCCTGGCGATGCCCACGGGCGGCAGTTCGGACGTCTCGGGCGAGGAGGAGACCTCGTACGAGCTCCAGATGCGGGCCAGTTACGGCTATTCGGCGGGGCTGATGCCCACATCGTTCCGGCCGGGGGAGACGCTGATCGGGACGGCCGCCGAGGAGAAGCGGACGATCCAGGTCAATGTGCCGCCCGGTTATCTGAAGATCTCCTCGGGGCTGGGGGAGGCGTCGCCCGCGTATGTGATCGTGCTGCCGGTGCTCTTCGAGGGCAAGGTCCTCGGGGTGATCGAGCTGGCGTCGTTCCATCCGTTCACCCAGATCCAGCGGGACTTCCTCAACCAGATCGCCGAGATGATCGCGACGAGCGTCAACACGATCAGTGTGAACACCAAGACGGAGGTCCTGCTCAAGCAGTCCCAGGAGCTGACCGAGCAGCTGCGGGAGCGGTCGGCGGAGCTGGAGAACCGGCAGAAGGCTCTCCAGGCGTCCAATGCCGAGCTGGAGGACAAGGCCGAGCTGCTGGCTCAGCAGAACCGCGATATCGAGGTGAAGAACACCGAGATCGAGGAGGCCCGGCAGGTGCTGGAGGAGCGGGCCGAGCAGCTCGCGGTCTCGATGCGCTACAAGTCGGAGTTCCTGGCGAACATGTCGCACGAGCTGCGGACCCCGCTGAACTCCCTGCTGATCCTGGCGAAGCTGCTGGCGGACAACGCGGAGGGCAATCTCTCGCCGAAGCAGGTGGAGTTCGCCGAGACGATCCACGGCGCGGGCTCCGATCTGCTCCAGCTGATCAACGACATCCTCGACCTCTCGAAGGTCGAGGCGGGGAAGATGGACGTCAGCCCGACCCGGATCGCGCTGGTGCAGCTCGTGGACTATGTGGAGGCCACGTTCCGGCCGCTGACCGCGGAGAAGGGGCTCGACTTCTCGGTCCGGGTCTCGCCGGAGCTGCCCGCGACGCTCCACACCGACGAGCAGCGGCTGCTCCAGGTGCTGCGCAATCTGCTGTCGAACGCGGTGAAGTTCACCGACTCCGGGGCGGTGGAGCTGGTGATCCGCCCGGCCGGAACCGATGTGCCGGCGTCGATCCGGGAGCAGTTGCTGGAGGGCGGTTCGCTGGCGGACGCGGACGCGGACCTGATCGCGTTCTCCGTCACCGACACCGGGATCGGGATCGCGGCGGGGAAGATGCGGGTCATCTTCGAGGCGTTCAAGCAGGCCGACGGCACGACGAGCCGGAAGTACGGCGGTACGGGGCTCGGGCTGTCGATCAGCCGGGAGATCGCGCGGCTGCTCGGCGGTGAGATCCACGCGGCGAGCGAACCGGGCCGGGGTTCGACGTTCACGCTCTATCTGCCGCTGCACCCGGTGGTGCCCGCGGCGCAGGCGGGCGGTGCCGGGGACGGTACGGCGCTGGAGATCGGGGCGCCGCTGGAGCGGCCGGAGCGGATGGTGCCGGGCGATCCGGGGCCCGCGGCGCTGTTCCGGCGGCGCCGCAAGGCGCTGGGCGGTCTGCCGCAGAATCCCGCGCTGCCGGCCGCGGGCGGCCCTGCCGGTGCCGGGGACGGCGCCCAGGGGGCCGCGGTGGCGGGCGGTGGCGTGCCGGTGCTCGGGGAGGAGCCGGCCGGTGCCGATGTGCCGGTGGAGCCGCGCCGGGTCTTCGCCTTCGACAACGAGAAGGTCCTCATCGTCGACGACGACATCCGCAATGTCTTCGCGCTGACCAGTGTGCTGGAGCAGCACGGTCTCTCGGTGCTGTACGCGGAGAACGGCCGGGAGGGCATCGAGGTGCTGGAGCAGCACGACGATGTGACGGTCGTGCTGATGGACATCATGATGCCGGAGATGGACGGCTATGCGACGACGACGGCGATCCGCCGGATGCCGCAGTTCGCGGGGCTGCCGATCATCGCGCTGACGGCGAAGGCGATGAAGGGCGACCGGGAGAAGGCGATCGAGTCGGGAGCGTCCGACTATGTGACCAAGCCGGTTGATCCCGATCATCTGCTGTCGGTGATGGAGCAGTGGATGAGGCAGCGGTGACCGGTGAATCATGCGCGGGGAGTGAGCGGAGAAGGTTCCGGAGACGGCCGCTCCCCGGGTAAAACCGATCGCTTCTCTGTCAGTTGCTGACTGAGTCTGCCTGAAGGTGTGTGGGAGAGTGGTTTTCGGGGAACCTTCTGGTCTCCCGGGACGTTTCTGCTCTGTGCACAGTGACATCCCGGTGACAGGGTGTGGCGGTGGGCGGGGTGCGGCTACCATGACCGGCACAAGGGCGGGCGGCGCAAGGGATCCGTCCCCTGGGGCGGCGCCCGGTGCGTTCCCCGCGCTCACGAGGCCGGGGAGACGCCCATCCGGGGCGAGGAGGACGGGGCATGGTGCAGAAGGCCAAGATCCTCCTGGTCGATGACCGGCCGGAGAATCTGCTGGCGCTGGAGGCCATTCTCTCCGCGCTCGATCAGACACTGGTCCGGGCATCGTCCGGGGAGGAAGCGCTCAAGGCGCTGCTGACGGACGATTTCGCAGTCATCCTGCTGGACGTCCAGATGCCCGGCATGGACGGCTTCGAGACCGCGGCGCACATCAAGCGGCGGGAGCGGACCCGGGACATCCCGATCATCTTCCTGACGGCCATCAACCACGGTCCGCACCACACCTTCCGCGGCTACGCGGCGGGCGCGGTCGACTACATCTCCAAGCCGTTCGACCCCTGGGTGCTGCGGGCCAAGGTCTCGGTCTTCGTCGACCTGTACATGAAGAACTGCCAACTGCGCGAGCAGGCCGCCCTGCTGCGGCTCCAGCTGGAGGGCGGTGACGGCCGCGCCCTGCCCGACTCGCCGGGCAAGGAGGCCGTGGGGCTGCTCGCCGAGCTGTCCGCCCGGCTCGCCGCCGTCGAGGAGCAGGCGGAGGCGCTCTCCAAGCAGCTCGACGACGAGTCCGCCGATGCCGCGGCCGTCGCGACCGCCGCCCATCTGGAGCGCAAACTGACCGGGCTGCGCCGGGCCCTGGACGCGCTGGAGCCCGGTGCGGGCACCGCGCCCGCGCTCCCCTCGCAGAACTGAGTCGTCTCCTTCGGACCCTGCCGGGCCCGGCCCCGGTGCCGCCGCCTTCGGACCCTGCCGGGCCCGGGCGGTCCGGCCCCGGCACCGTCCGCTGAGCCCCTGTCACCTTCGCGCCGTCTCACGGCGACACGATGGGGTGAAGCGGTGGGCACACGTGTCCACCGCCGCTCGCACCGGTAACCTCACCCCCATGGCCTCACGTACGTCCGGCAAGGGTTCCCAGGGCACGGCGGGCACTGCGAAGCCGCGCCCCGGCCGTACGAGCGGTGCGCCCGCTGCCAAGAAGGCGGCGCCCGCGAAGAAGGCCGCCGGAAAACCACCGGCGAAGAAGGCCGCGCCAGCCAGGAAGCCCCCGGCGAAGAAGTCCGCCGCGCCGAAACCCGCTCCGAAGAAGGTGCCTTCGCCGACCGGGGGCGTGTACCGGCTGGCGCGCGCCCTCTGGATGGGGACGGCCCGAGCCGTCGCGGCGGTGTTCCGCGGCATAGGGCGGGGGGCCAAGGGGCTCGACCCGGCCCACCGCAAGGACGGCCTGGCCCTGCTGCTGCTCGGGATCGCGCTGATCGTCGCCGCCGGGACCTGGTCCCATCTCAGCGGCCCGGTCGGCGATCTCGTCGAGATGCTCGTCACGGGCACCTTCGGCCGGCTCGACCTGCTGGTGCCGATACTGCTCGGGGTGGTCGCCGTCCGGCTGATCCTCTATCCGCAGAAGCCCGATGCCAACGGGCGGGTCGTGATCGGGCTCTCCGCCCTGGTCGTCGGTGTCCTCGGCCAGGTCCACATCGCCTGCGGATCGCCCGGCCGGGACGCGGGCACCGGCGCCCTCCAGGACGCGGGCGGGCTGATCGGCTGGGCCGCCTCCAAGCCGCTGATCTTCATGATGGGCGAGGTCCTCGCCGTACCCATGCTGGTCCTGCTGACCGTGTTCGGACTCCTGGTCACCACCGCCACGCCCGTCAACGCCATTCCGCAGCGGCTGCGCCTGCTCGGGGTGAAGCTGGGGCTCGTCCGGCCGCTGCCGGAGACCGGTCCGCTCGACGGGGCCGGCGGAGACGGTACGGACGACGAGCGGCGCTACGACGAGCAGTGGCGGGACGCGGTATCCGGCGGCGGCCCCCGCCGGACGTCCGGGCGCCGCGGCGGCGGGGCGCCGTACGACCCCGACGGGGCCGAATCCGCGGAGCTGTCGCAGCGGCGCCCGCCCCGCCGCGGCTCCGTACAGCCCGCCCTGCACCGGCCCATGGACGCGGTCGACGTGGCGGCCGCCGCGGCCGCGGCGCTGGACGGCGCCGTCTACAACGGCCTGCCGCCGTCGCCCCTGGTCGCCGATCTCACCAAGGACGTCACCGCCGATCTGCGGCGCGCCGGGACTCCGGTACCGCCCGCCCGGGACGCGGACCGGCCGGAGGAGCCCGCTCCGGCGAAGCCCCGGCCCGCCGGAAAAGCTGCCGGGAAGGCTGCCGGGAAGGCCGAGGGCTCGTCCTCCGTACCCGATCTCACGAAACCCGCGCCCGAACCCTCGCCGCTGCCGCCGCGGGCCGAGCAGCTCCGGCTCGCCGGGGACATCACGTACTCCCTGCCCTCCCTGGAACTGCTGGAGCGCGGCGGCCCCGGCAAGACGCGCAGCGCCGCCAACGACGCGATCGTGGCCTCGCTGACCAACGTGTTCCGGGAGTTCAAGGTCGATGCCGCCGTCACCGGCTTCACCCGCGGACCGACGGTCACCCGGTACGAGGTGGAGCTGGGCCCGGCCGTGAAGGTCGAGCGGATCACCGCGCTGACCAAGAACATCGCCTACGCCGTGGCCAGCCCGGATGTACGGATCATCTCGCCGATCCCGGGGAAGTCCGCGGTCGGTATCGAGATCCCCAACACCGACCGGGAAATGGTCAACCTCGGCGATGTCCTGCGGCTCGCGGACGCCGCGGAGGACGACCACCCGATGCTGGTGGCGCTCGGCAAGGACGTCGAGGGCGGCTATGTGATGGCCAACCTCGCCAAGATGCCGCACATCCTGGTGGCGGGCGCCACCGGATCCGGCAAGTCGTCGTGCATCAACTGCCTGATCACCTCGGTGATGATAAGGGCGACTCCGGAGGACGTCCGGATGGTGCTGGTCGACCCCAAGCGGGTCGAGCTGACCGCGTACGAGGGCATTCCGCATCTGATCACCCCGATCATCACCAACCCCAAGCGGGCCGCCGAGGCGCTCCAGTGGGTCGTCCGCGAGATGGACCTGCGCTACGACGACCTCGCGGCCTTCGGGTTCCGGCATATCGACGACTTCAACGAGGCGATCCGGGCCGGGAAGGTGAAGCTGCCCGAGGGCAGCGAGCGGGAGCTGTCGCCGTATCCGTATCTGCTGGTCATCGTGGACGAGCTGGCGGATCTGATGATGGTCGCCCCCCGGGACGTGGAGGACGCGATCGTACGGATCACCCAGCTGGCGCGGGCCGCCGGAATCCACCTGGTGCTCGCGACCCAGCGGCCGTCCGTCGATGTCGTCACCGGTCTCATCAAGGCGAATGTGCCGTCGCGGCTGGCGTTCGCCACCTCGTCCCTGGCGGACAGCCGGGTCATCCTCGACCAGCCGGGTGCCGAGAAGCTGATCGGCAAGGGCGACGGGCTCTTCCTGCCGATGGGCGCGAACAAGCCGGTCCGGATGCAGGGCGCCTTTGTCACCGAGGGCGAGGTCGCCACCGTCGTCCAGCACTGCAAGGATCAGATGGCGCCGGTCTTCCGGGACGACGTCACCGTCGGCGGCAAGCAGAAGAAGGAGATCGACGAGGACATCGGCGACGATCTCGACCTGCTGTGCCAGGCGGCGGAGCTGGTGGTCTCCACCCAGTTCGGGTCGACCTCCATGCTCCAGCGGAAACTGCGGGTCGGCTTCGCCAAGGCGGGGCGGCTGATGGACCTGATGGAGTCGCGGAACATCGTCGGGCCCAGTGAGGGGTCCAAGGCGCGGGACGTGCTGATCAAGCCGGACGAGCTGGACGAGGTGCTGGCGGTGATCCGGGGCGAGTCCGCCCCGTGACCGGGTGATCCCGTGACCGGGTGACGGGGCCGGACCGGCTTCCCGGGGGCCGTTCGGTGCGCCCGGCGCGACACGCCCAAGGGGCGGACGCGCCGGGGCGCGCCCCGGCCGCCGTGCGATACGGCCGGGGTGTTCGCACTCCCGGGGGACGGGGGAGCAACCGTTTCCCTTGCCCGGACGTCAAGTTGGGATAAGAGGGAGTGGAAACTCTCCTCGACACCCTCGGTGCACCGGCCCTTCGGATGGCGTACAGACTCCTTCCGCCCGGTTGCCCCACCCTTTCGTACCACCCGTAGACTGAACCTCCAGCAGGTGGTTACACGCTCGAAAGGCGCCCCCGTGTCCATCGGCAACTCCCCCGAAGACGACCGTCCTTCCGTCCCGGAGGACCGGCCTTCCATCGGCCGTGTGCTGCAGCAGGCCCGTATCGCGTCCGGACTGACCGTCGACGAGATCAGCGCCACCACCCGCGTACGTGTGCCGATCGTCCAGGCGATCGAGCAGGACGACTTCACCCGCAGCGGCGGCGATGTCTACGCCCGCGGCCATATCCGGATGATCGCCGGGGCCGTCGGGCTCGACCCCGCCGACCTGGTCCGGCAGTACGACGCCGAGCACGGCGGGCGGCCGGCGCCGACCCCCGCCGCCCCGCTTTTCGAGGCCGAGCGGATCCGCCCCGAGCCGCGCCGCCCCAACTGGACGGCGGCGATGGTCGCGGCCATCGTCGCGGTCGTCGGCTTCGTCGGGTTCACCCTGTTCAACGGCGCGGACGACGGCAGCGGAAAGGGCCAGGTCGCCAAGGGGCCGCAGGCCGAGCGGTCGAGCAGCCCCGGGGCCGCCAAGCCGACCGGCGGGCCGGGCGGCACCCCCGGCCCGGTCCCCTCGGACTCCGCCATCGCCGCCGCTCCGGCCGACAAGGTCACCGTCAAGCTGACCGTCGTCAAGGACAAGAGCTGGATCTCCGCCAAGGCCGCCAACGGCAGGAAGCTCTTCGACGGCACCCTCGCCGAAGGCGACACCCGCACCTTCCAGGACGACCGGCGGATCAACCTCATCCTCGGGAACGCCGGGGCCATCGAGCTGTATGTGAACGGCAAGAAGATCGAAGACGAGTTCCGAACGGGCCAGGTCGAGCGGCTGTCGTACACGAAGGGCGACCCCGAGGCCGGCTGATCCGGCGGCCGTGCGGCCGGGTCCTCCCGGCCGGGTCACGGCCCGCCGGGGGGTGCGGGACGGCGGGGCGCCGGCCCGGCGCCCCCGTCCGGCGAGGCTCGGGGCGAATCCGCGGGTCCGGACGAAGTAGTCTTGAGCCCATGCCCGAACGCCGTACCGTCGCCCTTGTCACTCTTGGCTGCGCCCGTAACGAGGTGGACTCGGAGGAGCTAGCAGGCCGTCTGGCAGCGGACGGCTGGGACCTGGTCGACAACGCCTCCGATGCCGACGTCGCCGTCGTCAACACCTGCGGCTTCGTCGAGGCCGCCAAGAAGGACTCCGTCGACGCCCTCCTGGAGGCCAACGACCTCAAGGACCAGGGCCGCACCCAGGCCGTGGTCGCGGTCGGCTGTATGGCCGAGCGGTACGGCAAGGAGCTGGCCGACGCCCTCCCCGAGGCCGACGGCGTCCTCGGCTTCGACGACTACGCGGATATCTCCGACCGCCTTCAGACCATCCTCGGCGGCGGGATCCACGCCTCGCACACCCCCCGCGACCGGCGGAAGCTGCTGCCGCTGAGCCCCGTCGACCGGCAGTCCGCCACCGATGTGGCGCTCCCCGGGCACGGCGCCCCCGTGGACCTCCCGGAGGGGCTGGCTCCGGAATCCGGGCCGCGCGCCCCGCTCCGCCGCAGGCTCGGCAGCAGCCCGGTGGCGTCCGTGAAGCTGGCATCCGGCTGCGACCGGCGCTGCACCTTCTGCGCCATCCCCTCCTTCCGCGGCTCCTTCGTCTCCCGCCGCCCGGCCGATGTCCTGGGCGAGACCCGCTGGCTGGCCGAGCAGGGCGTCAAGGAGATCATGCTGGTCTCCGAGAACAACACCTCCTACGGCAAGGACCTCGGCGACATCCGGCTGCTGGAGACCCTGCTGCCCGAGCTGGCGGCCGTCGACGGCATTGAGCGTGTACGGGTCAGCTACCTCCAGCCCGCCGAGATGCGGCCCGGGCTGATCGACGTCCTCACCGGGACACCCAAGGTCGCGCCGTACTTCGACCTGTCGTTCCAGCACTCGGCCCCCGGCGTGCTGCGGGCCATGCGCCGCTTCGGCGACACCGACCGCTTCCTGGAACTGCTGGAGACCATCCGGACCAGAGCCCCGCAGGCCGGAGTGCGCTCCAACTTCATCGTCGGCTTCCCCGGCGAGACCGAGGCGGACTTCGCGGAGCTGGAGCGTTTCCTCACCCATGCCCGCCTCGACGCCATCGGTGTCTTCGGCTACTCCGACGAGGACGGCACCGAGGCCGCCGGCTACGACGGCAAGCTCGACGAGGACACCGTCGCCGAGCGGCTCGCGCACCTCTCCCGGATCGCCGAGGAGCTGACCGCGCAGCGCGCCGACGAGCGCCTCGGAGAGACCCTGGAGGTCCTCGTCGAGTCCGTCGCTGGTGACGGCGGCGACGAGGACGAGGCCGCCGTCGGACGCGCCGCCCACCAGGCACCCGAGACCGACGGCCAGATCGTCTTCACCTCGGCCGAGGGGCTCGCCCCGGGCCGGATGGTGCTGGCCAAGGCCGTCGCCACGGAGGGTGTCGACCTGGTGGCCGAGTACACCGGGCTGCCCGGCGAAGCGGCACCGGCCGCGGTCGCGGCGGCATCCGCGGCCCGGCCCTCCGCGCTCGACGAGCTGGTCTCCGGCGCCACCGCCCTCGGCGCCCGCCCGTTCCCGGCCGAAGGCGGCCGGCGCGCCGTCGCCGAGGAGGCGGGCAGATGACCGGAGTGCCGGCATCCGCCGGGGGCGGCCGGCCCGGGCGGCCGACGCCGCCCGGCGGGAAGCTGGGCGCTGCGGCCGTCAACCAGGCCAGCCTGTGGAACATCGCCAACCTTCTGACCATGCTGCGGCTGGTCCTCGTCCCGGCGTTCGTGGTGCTGCTGCTCCAGGACGGCGGATACGACCCGGCCTGGCGCGCCTGGGCCTGGGCGGCCTTCGCCGTCGCCATGATCACCGATATCTTCGACGGCCATCTGGCCCGGACGTACAACCTGGTCACGGACTTCGGCAAGATCGCCGACCCGATCGCCGACAAAGCGATCATGGCCGCGGGGCTGATCAGCCTCTCCGCCCTCGGCGATCTTCCTTGGTGGGTCACCGGGGTCATCCTCTTCCGTGAGCTGGGCATCACCCTGATGCGGTTCTGGGTGATCCGTCACGGAGTGATTCCGGCCAGCCGGGGCGGAAAAATGAAGACCCTGGCGCAGGGCACGGCCGTCGGAATGTACGTCCTGGCGCTGACCGGCCCCCTCGCCACCCTCCGCTTCTGGGTGATGGCACTCGCCGTCGTGCTGACCGTCGTCACCGGTCTGGATTACGTGCGCCAGGCGATTTCGCTGCGCCGCCGGGGCCTGGCCAAGGAACGCGGTGCGGAGCCGGGCCGGCGATGACGGCCGAGACGGCCGCGCGCCGCGCCCTGGAACTGCTTGCGGAGCGTGACCAGACGCTGGCCGTCGCCGAATCACTCACGGGTGGACTGGTGGCCGCCGGGCTGACGGCCGTGCCCGGCTCGTCGCGCTCCTTCCGGGGCTCCGTCACGGCGTACGCCACCGAACTGAAGCGCACGCTCCTCGGTGTCGACGGGACCCTTCTGGCGCAGCGCGGCCCGGTGGATTCCGAGGTCGCACGGCAGATGGCGGCGGGTGTACGGGCCGCGCTGGGCGCGGACTGGGGTCTCGCCACCACCGGGGTCGCCGGGCCGGGCCCGCAGGACGGCCGGCCCGCCGGGACGGTCTTCGTGGCCGTATCGGGACCGGGCGGAAACGAGAAATCGGCCGCGCTGCGATTGAACGGCAGCCGGGCGGAAATCCGTAGAGAGAGTGTACGGAGCGTGCTGGAGCTGCTCGTCGGCGAATTGCAGGGAACCGCGCGGGCACAGGATACGGAACAGAACGGGGGGAATTGATGTTTACAGCCCTGAGTGAACACGTCATCGCTCCCCGCACGGCCGCAGCGCGAGGCGGTACGGTGGGGCGTGAAGGATGCGGCTACGCGGTCCGAGGAGGGAGCCACCGATGATTCTGCTCCGTCGCCTGCTGGGTGACGTGCTGCGTCGGCAGCGCCAGCGCCAGGGCCGTACTCTGCGCGAAGTCTCCTCGTCCGCCCGAGTTTCGCTCGGCTATCTCTCCGAGGTGGAGCGGGGGCAGAAGGAGGCTTCCTCCGAGCTGCTCTCCGCGATCTGCGACGCGCTGGACGTACGGATGTCCGAGCTCATGCGGGAAGTGAGCGACGAACTCTCGCTCGCCGAGCTGGCCCAGTCGGCTGCGGCCGCCGAGCCGGTGCCCGCACCGGTGCGCCCGATGCTGAATTCCGTCTCCGTGACGTCGGTGGCGGGTGTGCCGACGGAGCGGGTGACCATCAAGGCGCCGGCGGAGGCCGTCGACGTCGTCGCGGCCTGAACCGTCGGCCGCCGGCCGTCTTCGCGGGTCCGTCCGCGGGGCGGCCCGTGTCGTCCCGGAGGGGCCGCTACGGGCGGTCCGCTTGCCCAGGGCACGAGTGAAGCCCCGGTGCTGTCCACCCCCGCGCGGGCGTGGACAGCACCGGGGCTCTCTGGGTTTACGGGGCCGTGGGCCGGCTGTGGGTGTACGGGCCGTGGGCCGTGGGCCGTGGGCTGTGGGCTGTGGGTTCCGGGTTCTCCGGGGTCATCGGGTTTTCCCGCGGTCGCGCGGGGCAGGCGCCACTCGTCGAAATGTTCCCTCCCGGGTGCTATGTCATGGTGGGAGGGACGGTGACCGAGTGGAGGACGCATGTCTGTCGTGAAGAGCCCCCTGTCCGATGCCGACCTCAAGAGCGTCGGTACGGCGCTCCAGGGAGCGCTCGTGGATCTCGTGGACCTCGGTCTGGTGGCCAAACAGGTCCACTGGAACGTCATGGGCCCCCGGTTCCGCTCCGTCCACCTCCAGCTGGACGAGGTCGTCGACACGGCGCGGCTGCACTCCGACACCGTGGCCGAGCGGTGCTCGGCGATCGGAGTGTCGCCCGACGGGCGGGCCGCGACCGTCTCCTCGCAGAGCGCCATCGGGGGAGTCCCGGAGGGCTGGATCAAGGACACCGACGCGGTGCGGATCATGGTGGACGCGCTCGGCGCGGTGATCGGGCGGATGCGGGAGCGGATCGGCGTGACCGGGGATCCGGACCCGGTGAGCCAGGACATCCTCATCGGCCTCACGGGCGATCTTGAAAAGCACGCGTGGATGTTCCAGGCGGAGAGCGTCTGACGGCTGCGGCGGAGTGCGGGCTCCGGCCTGCGGAGAGTCTCCGGATTCCGGGTCCCGGGCGGAACGTTTCCGGGAACGCCGGAACGCCGGTGGATGCCTGAAGCCCGCGATGCTTCCGGCGGAGAACGTCCGGACCGGCGTCGGGCCGGTCCTTCGTGGCACGGGGAGTGCGGGGCGTGCGCCCCGGACGGGTACCGGCCGGGTGCGTCCGTACGCCCTGTGGTGGACGGTCGGGCCGGTCCAGCATGAAGTCCGGAGGGAGGCCGCCGTGGTGCGACATCGGATCGCCGTCGGGCCGGTCCTGGCCGGGCTGCTGGGCGGTGCGCTGTGGTGGTGGGCCGTCCTGAGACTGGCACTGGTACCGGAGCGGTCCGGGCTGGCCGAGGGTTTCCTGGCGGCGGGCGGCTGGGGTCTGGGGCTGCTCCCGGTGCACGCCACCGCCTGGCGAGGACCCCGGAGCGGGCGGCCGGTGCCGCCCGGGGACGGGGCGGCCGGGCCCGGCGGGTGAGGTGCGGCCGGGGGCGCGGGGCACGGCCCGGGCGCGGCGCGTCGCGCCACGGGCGGGACGGGTGAGCGGCGGAAGCGGACGTGACGGGTGAGTAGCCGGAAGTGGGCCGGACGGGTGAGCGGCCGGTGCGGGTGGTGCCGCGGGCGGGTTCACCAGGGCATGGTGGCGCCGCCGTTGGGGCGGATGATCTGACCGGTGGTGAAGGCGGCCGCGTCCGAGGCCAGGTGCAGTACGGCGTGGGCGACGTCTTCGGGCTCGCCGACTCGCCCCAGGGGGGAGCGCCGGGCCATCGACCTCTCGACCGCGCGGCGCTCGGCGGGGTCGTTCCGGTGGGTCATCGGGGTGCGGATCCAGCCGGGCGCGACGGTGTTCGCGCGGATGCCGTGCGGGCCGAGCTCGGTGGCGAGGGTACGGGTGAGCTGGACGACGGCGGCTTTGGCCGCGCTGTAGCCGAAGAGACCCGGGTGGGCCGTGTCGACCGCTCCGGAGGCCACGGTGGTGAGGGAGCCGCGGGTGCCGGTCGCGATCATGGCGCGGGCGGAGTGCCGGCAGGCGTACAGCACCCCCTTGAAGTTGACCGCGAGTACCCGGTCGAGGTCCTCGTCGGCGGTGTCGAGCGCGGGGGCACTGTGCATGATCCCGGCGGCCGTGGCGAGGATGTCGAGACGTCCCGAGGTGTGCACGACGGAGCCCACCGCGGCCGCGACGGCGGTGTCGTCGGTGACGTCGAGCGGGTGGCGGTGTGCCGTACCGCCATCGGCGGCGACCAGGGCGAGAGTCCCGTCGAGGCCCCGTTCGTCCAGGTCGGCGCAGTGGACCGCGGCCCCCGCCCGGGCCAGGAGCAGGGCGCAGGCGCGGCCGATTCCGCTGCCCGCGCCGGTGACCAGCGCCGTGCGGCCGGTGAGGTCGTACGCCATGAGGGGCATACCGGGACCGTACGACTGGATCTGACGAGGCGTCAACTACGGTGGCCGGGGGCGGGACCGCGCTGGCAGCGGGGGCACCAGTAGGTGACGCGCTCGTCGCCGGACGGCTCCGCGGCCGGGGCGGCCGGTCCCGGCGACCGTCCCGAGGCGGTGGCGACGGGGCCGCCGCAGCGCAGACAGGGCGCGCCGCGGCGGCCGTAGACATAGAGCAGCGGGCGGCGGTGGCCGGTGCCGGGCACCGTACGGCGCTCGACGGTGTCCCGGTTGGCCGTGAGCAGCCGGTGCGCGGTGGCGACCAGCCGGGCGACCGTCTCCCCGGAGAGTTCGCCGACCGGCAGCCAGGGGGTGACTCCGGCCAGGAACGCCAGCTCGCAGCGGTACACATTGCCGATTCCCGCGAGGTTGCGCTGGTCCAGCAGAGCGTCGCCGATACTGCGGGCGGGATCGGCCCGCAGCCGGGCGGCCGCGGTGGCGGCGTCCCAGTCGGGGCCGAGGAGATCGGGACCGAGGCGGCCGGTGATCCGGTCCTCTCCGGCGGTGGGCAGCAGCTCCAGCACCGGGAGGCGGTAGCCGACCGCGGTCCGCTCCCGGTTGCCCAGCACGGCCCGGATCTGATGGGCCGGGCCGCCCGTCCACCGCTCGCCGTCGGCGAAGATCCGCCACGAGCCGTCCATCCGCAGATGGGAGTGGAGCGTCGCGCCGCCCTCGAAGCGGGTCAGCAGATGCTTGCCGCGCGGGACCACCTCCAGCACCGTGCGCCCGGTGAGATCGGCCGTGGCGAACCGGGGCACCCGGAAGTCGAACCGGGTCAGCACCTGCCCGGCGAGGGCGTCGTGAAGCCGCCGCGCGGTCAGCCAGACGGTGTCTCCTTCGGGCATGCCTCCATAATGCGCGGCTTCCCGGGTGGGGCGTCGCCGCCGGGCCCGCCGTTCCTCCCCGCGCGACCGCCGGGCGACTGCCGGGCGGGGAGGGTCCGGCGCCGTACGGCCGGGTACGCCGCCCGCGGGGCCGGTTCGGCCGCAGGGCGGCCGCGGAGGAGGAGGCAGGGCCCCTCGGGGTACGGCGTACCTCCGGGCGGTCCGGGACCTCGCCCGGGCCGGGGCGGCGTACGGCCGCCGGATACGGCCGCGGGCCGCACGGCCGGGTGCGGGGTGCGCGATCCGGCCGGGAGGCCCTGCCCCGGCCCGGGTGGCATACGGCCGCGAATCCGCCCATTCCGGCCGCGGGCCGCACGGCCGGGCGCCGGGTACGGGGTGCGCGGCCGGGGAGGTGCGCGGTGCGCGATCCGCCTGGGAGGGGCGTACGACCGGCATCCGCCCGGGTGCGGGGTCAGGGAGCCGGGTCAGGGTCTGAGGCGGAGACCCCTCGGGGTGGCGTGGAAGCCCGCGGACTCCAGGGCCCGGCCGATCGGGGAAGTGAGGGCCGGGGAGCCGTTGGCGCGCTCCACCGTGACGGTGCCGAGGGTGCCCGCGCGGGCCGCGTCGGCGAGGGCCGCGGCCGCGGCCCCGAAAGCGGGGGAGCCGGGGTCGGGCCAGGCCAGCAGGGTCTTCCCGCCCCGCTCCAGATAGAGCGCCGGATCGCCGTTGACGAGGACCACCAGGGAGCCCGCCTTACGGCCCGGTTTGTGCCCGGCACCGTCCGGCGGCTCCGGCCAGGACAGCGCGGCCCCGTAGGCGTTGGCCGGGTCGGCCGCCGCCAGCACCACGGCCCCGGGGGACTCCTGCCCGGCGGCCCGCTCCCGGGCGGTCGCCGTCGCCCGCAGCCGGTCGACGGCGCCGTCCATCGCGAACTGGGCCGCGCCCAGCCCCTCGACGACATAGCCCCGCCGGGCCTGTCCACGGTCCTCGAAGGCCGACAGCACGCGGTACGCGGCGGAGAAGCCGCCAGCGACGCCCTCCGCCGCCACCGCGCCCCGGGTCACCACCCCGTGCCGGTCGAGCAGGGTCCGTGCCAGGGCATGGGCCCGGTGCGTGGGATCCGGCTCGGCGGGCGGCAGCAGCGACCAGCGGCCGCTCACCGTCGGCGGACCGCTCCGGGACGCGGTCCGGGCACCGGCCGTCAGCCCGCCGTACCGGCCGCGCGGCACCGCCCGCCGGGCCCGGTGCGCGGTCGAACCGGCGGTCCGGCCCGAACCGAGCAGCGCGCGCAGCGGCGCCAGGCTGTCATTGGTCAGCCGCCCCGACCAGGTCAGCTCCCAGAGCGCGTCGGCCAGCTCCGGATCCGCCGCGTCGGGATGGGTGGTGGCCCGCACCCGGTCGGCGATCTGCCGGAAGAAGAGGCCGTACCCCGGGGCCAGCGCGGCGAGCACCGACGCATGGAGCGCGGTCTCCTCCAGCGGATGGGGGGCGGGCAGCAGCAGGGGGGCCGCGTCGGCGAGATAGAGGGAGACCCAGCCGTCCTTGCCGGGGAGGGCGCCCGCGCCCGCCCAGACCACTTCGCCGGTGGTCGTCAGCTCGTCGAGCAGGGCGGGAGCATAGCCGTGGACCCGGGACGGCAGGATCAGCTTCTCCAGCGCGGACGCCGGCACCGCCGCCCCCTGCAACTGCTCGACCGCACGGGCCAGACCGTCGATACCGCGCAGATCCCGGCTGCCGATGTGCTGCCAGCGGGGGAGGAAGTCGGCGAGGGCGGGCGGCGGAACGGGCTCCAGCTCCTGCCGGAGAGCGGCCAGGGAACGGCGCCGCAGCCGCCGCAGCACCGTCGCGTCGCACCATTCCTGCCCGCCCGCCGGGGAGCCGAGCTCCGCCGGTGCCGGATGGAACTCGCCCAGCACGACCCGGCCGGACGCGGCGAGCCGGTGCAGCGCCCCGTCCGTGACCGCGGTGCCCAGACCGAAGCGGGCCGCTGCCCGCGCGGAGGTGAAGGGCCCGTGGGTACGGGCGTACCGGGCGAGCAGATCGCCCAGGGGGTCCTTGACGGGCTCGGTGAACGCCTCGGGCACACCGACCGGAAGGGCCGTGCCGAGGGCGTCCCGCAGCCGCCCGGAGTCCTCGACGGCCGCCCAGTGGTCCGCCCCGGCGATCCTGACCCGGACGGCCCGGCGCGCGGCCGACAGACTCTCCGCCCAGCCGGGCCCGGCGCCCCGCTCCGCCAGCTCCGCGTCGGTCAGCGGCCCCAGCAGCCGCAGCAGATCGGCCACCCCCTCCTCGTCCCGCACCCGGCGGTCCTCGGTCAGCCACTGCAGCTCGCGCTCCAGCTCCGCCAGGACCTCCGGATCCAGCAGCTCCCGCAGCTCCGCCTGGCCCAGCAGCTCGGAGAGCAGCCGGGAGTCGAGGGAGAGCGCGGCCGCCCGGCGCTCCGCGAGCGGCGAGTCCCCCTCGTACAGGAACTGGGCGACATAACCGAAGAGCAGGGAACGGGCGAAGGGCGACGGCTCGGGGGTCGTCACCTCCACGAGCTGCACCCGCCGGGCCTCGATATCGTCCATCAGCTCCGTCAGACCCGGGACGTCGAACACGTCCTGGAGGCACTCCCGGACGGCTTCGAGGACGATCGGGAAGGAGCCGAACTCGCTGGCCACCTGGAGCAGCTGGGCCGCGCGCTGCCGCTGCTGCCACAGCGGGGTCCGCTTGCCGGGGCTGCGCCGCGGCAGCAGCAGGGCACGGGCCGCGCACTCGCGGAACCGGGAGGCGAAGAGCGCCGAGCCGCCGACCTGGTCGGTGACGATCCCGCCGATCTCGCCCTTGTCGAAGACGGCGTCCGCCGCGCCGACGGGTGCCTGTCCGTCGTCGAAGACGGTGTCGGCGGCCCGGTCCGCGGGGTCCTCGTCCAGCAGGTCCAGCCCCATCAGATCGGCGTCGGGCAGCCGGAGCACGATGCCGTCGTCGGCATGCATCACCTGGGCGTCGAGCCCGTAGCGCTCGGCCAGCCGGGCGCCGATCGCCAGCGCCCACGGCGCGTGGACCTGGGCCCCGAACGGGGAGTGGATCACCACGCGCCAGTCGCCCAGCTCGTCCCGGAAGCGCTCCACCAGGATCGTCCGGTCGTCGGGCACATGGCCGCAGGCCCGGCGCTGTTCGTCGAGATAGCCCAGGACGTTGTCCGCGGCCCAGGCGTCGAGACCGGCGGCCAGCAGCCGCCGCCTGCCGTCGGCCGGCTCCAGCGCGCCCACCTCCCGCAGAAAGGCGCCCACCGCCCGGCCCAGCTCCAGCGGCCTGCCCAGCTGGTCGCCCTTCCAGAACGGCAGCCGGCCGGGCACCCCGGGCGCGGGCGTCACCAGGACCCGGTCGCGGGTGATGTCCTCGATCCGCCAGGAGCTGGTGCCGAGGGTGAAGACATCACCGACCCGGGACTCGTACACCATCTCCTCGTCCAGCTCGCCGACCCGGCGGCCCCCGCCGCCCTTCGCGTCGGCCGACCCGGCCAGGAACACCCCGAACAGGCCGCGGTCGGGGATGGTGCCGCCGGAGGTGACGGCGAGGCGCTGCGCGCCGGGCCGGCCGGTGACCGTGCCCGCGATCCGGTCCCACACCACCCGCGGCCGCAGCTCGGCGAAGGCGTCCGAGGGATAGCGCCCGGCCAGCATGTCCAGCACCGCCGTGAAGGCCGATTCCGGCAGTCCGGCGAACGGCGCGGCCCGGCGGACCAGCGCCAGCAGATCGTCCACCTGCCAGGTGTCCAGGGCGACGATCGCCACGAGCTGCTGGGCCAGCACGTCCAGCGGATTGGCCGGAACCCGCAGCGATTCGATGGCCCCGGCCCGCATCCGCTCCGTGACCACGGCGGACTGGACGAGGTCGCCCCGGTACTTCGGGAAGACCACGCCCCGGGAGACCGCACCCACCTGGTGCCCGGCCCGCCCCACGCGCTGGAGGCCGGAGGCCACCGACGGCGGCGACTCGACCTGTACGACCAGATCGACGGCGCCCATGTCGATGCCCAGCTCCAGACTGGACGTCGCCACCACGGCGGGCAGCCGCCCCGCCTTGAGATCCTCCTCGACCAGCGCCCGCTGCTCCTTGGAGACCGATCCGTGGTGCGCGCGGGCCAGCAGCGCGGGCGCGCCGCGGGCCGCCCCGGACTGGGCCATGATCTCGGCGGGCGGGGCGCCCTCGGCCAGGGGTTCGCCGCCGGCCCGCTCGTACGCGATCTCGTTCAGACGGTTGCAGAGACGTTCGGCCAGCCGCCGGGAGTTCGCGAAGACGATCGTCGAGCGGTGCGCCTGGACGAGGTCGGCGATCCGCTCCTCCACATGGGGCCAGATGGACGGCCGGTCCCCGTCGGCCGCGCCGGACGCCTCGGCCGACGGAGAGCCGCCCAGCTCGCCGAGATCCTCTACGGGCACCACGACCGAGAGGTCGAACTCCTTGTCCGACGGGGGCTGGACGATTTCCACCCGCCGCCGGGGCGACAGATAGCGGGCCACCTCGTCGACCGGGCGGACGGTCGCCGACAGGCCGATCCGGCGGGCGGGCCGGGGCAGCAGCTCGTCGAGGCGCTCCAGCGACAGGGCGAGATGGGCGCCCCGCTTGGTGCCCGCGACGGCGTGCACCTCGTCCAAAATCACCGTCTCCACCCCGGCGAGGGCCTCCCGGGCCGCCGAGGTCAGCATCAGGAACAGGGACTCGGGGGTGGTGATCAGGATGTCCGGCGGCCGGGTGGCCAGCGACCGGCGCTCCGCGGCCGGGGTGTCGCCGGACCGGATCCCCACCCGCACCTCGGGCTCCGGCAGCCCGAGGCGGACCGCTTCCTGGCGGATCCCGGTCAGCGGGCTGCGCAGATTCCGCTCGACGTCGACCGCGAGGGCCTTGAGCGGGGACACGTACAGCACCCGGCAGCGCGCCTTCGGGTCGGCGGGCGTCGGGACGGACGTCAGGGAGTCCAGGGCGGCGAGAAAGGCGGCCAGGGTCTTTCCCGATCCCGTCGGCGCCACGACGAGGACGTCGGAGCCCTCGCCGATCGCCTGCCAGGCGCCTTCCTGCGCCGCGGTGGGCGCGCGGAAGGCACCCGTGAACCAGCCCCGGGTCGCGGGGGAGAACGATGCGAGAGCATTCCCGGCCATGCCCCCCATCGTGCACCCCGCCACTGACAATCGGGCGGGACGGCTCCGGCGGCGGTGCCGTGCGGGCGGTGCTTTACGGGCGGGCCCGGCGGACGGTGCCGGGATCCGGCCCCGGGGCGGCCGGGGGTCCCGGAAGGCACCACGCGGCGGGCCCGGCACGGAGCTGTCCCGTCATCGCGCCCACCCGGGCGGGCCCGGGCCCGGTCTCCCCGGCCCGGGCGGACGGGGCGCACAATGACGCCATGACCGGTGGTACGGCAAGGGGGACGGGCGGCCGCGCCGGTGGCGCGAAGGCGGTGGGCGGCCCCGCCGGGGATACGGGGACCGCGGGCGGCCGCGACGGCGAGCGGCGCGGTGCGGCCGGCAGCGGTGGGGCATACGAGCAGGCCGGGAGTGGTGGGGCGGCCGAGGAGGCCGGCCGAGGCAGGGCGTGCGAGGTGCCGGAGACACACGAGGCATGTGGGCCGGCCGGTCGCGGCACGGCCCCGGAGACCGCCGGCCGCGGCGCCGGCCCGGCAGCCGGCCGCGAGTGGGCACGCCACTGGCGGCACGAGGCGCTGCCCGGACTCGACCTGCTGCGCGCCCGGTACGTCGACCACACCTTCCCCCGCCACAGCCACGAGGGCTATCTCCTCGCGGCCGTCCTGCGCGGTACGGAGGACATCCGGGTGCCCTCGGGCCGTTTCCTGATCCGGCCGGGCTCGGTCGCCGCGCTCGACCCCGAGGTGCCCCACGCCGCCCGGAGCGGTGACCCCGGCGGCTGGACCTATATCGCGCTCTACCCCTCTCTCGACCTGGTCGCCGGGATCGCCGGTGAGATCAGCACCCTGCGCGGCACCCCCGGATTCCGGGACGTGATCACCGCCGACCCGTACGCCGCCCGGCTGCTCCGCCGGGTGTACGAGGCGGCCGACGCGGGCAACGCGCTGGCCGCCGACACCCTGCTGCGGGCCGCGATCGCGCGGCTGCTCCGCAGCGGCGGCAGGCTGCCCGAGCGCACCCCGCGGCCCGCCACCGCCCTGGCCGCGGCCCGCGCACGGGATCTGCTGACGGAGCGGATGACCGCGCCGCCGTCGCTGGAGGAGCTGGCACGGGAGACCGGGACCGGCCCCTTCGCGCTGCTCAGGGCGTTCAGAGCGGCGTACGGAATGCCGCCGCACACCTGGCTCACCGATGCCAGGGTGCGGCGGGCGCAGCAACTGCTGGCCCGCGGCGAGCGCCCCGCCGGGGTGGCGGCCACCGTCGGCTTCACGGACCAGCCGCATCTGAACCGGCATTTCACCCGCATCGTGGGGGTGACCCCCGGGGCGTACCGCAGGGAACGTACAGGGACCCGCGGCCGGACGGCGGACCGCTCGGCGGCGGACAGCTGAAACAGCGGCCGGTGGCGGGGCTGCCGGTGGCGGACCTCTCGGTGAAGGCCGGGCGGGGGGAGCGGGCGGGGCGGGTACAGGCCCGCCTGCCGTGGCGCGGGCCGCGTACACGACCGCCTGCCGTGGTGCGCGGGCCGGGTACAGATCCGCCCGCAGTGGTGTGCGGGCGCGTACAAAACCGCACACCACGATGCGCAAGAACGTACAAGACCGGCGGCCGCCCGGCCGCGTACCGTCCGCTCCATGGCAGAACAGACCGCCCCGGCCGGCCCCCCGGCGCACAGCCCACCACCCGATCCCGCCCCGGCTTCCGGCGCCGGGCCGGGTACCGGAGCGCCCGGCGAATCCCGCGCCGCCGTCGTACGGGACGCCCTCGGGGTCGGCGTGGCCGTCGGACTCTCCGGCTTCGCCTTCGGTGTCACGGCCGCGGGCTCGGGCCTCAGCGTGCTCCAGACCTGTGCGCTGAGCCTGCTGGTCTTCACCGGAGCCTCGCAGTTCGCCCTGGTGGGCGCGCTGGCGGCGGGCGGCAACCCCTTCACGGCGGCCGCCGGGGCGTTCTTCCTCGGCACCCGGAACGCCTTCTACGGCCTGCGGCTGTCGCAGTTGCTCGCCCTGCCCCGCCCGGTGCGGCCGTTCGCCGCCCACTGGGTGATCGACGAGACCACCGCCGTCGCGCTCGCCCAGCCGACAAGACGCTCCGCGCGGCTCGGGTTCGCCGTGACCGGACTCACCCTGTACGTCCTGTGGAACCTGACCACCCTTCTCGGCGCGATCGGCGCCGAGGCCATCGGCGACACCAAGGCATGGGGCCTGGACGCGGCGGGGCCCGCGGTCTTCCTTGCCCTGCTCGCACCCATGCTCCGCACCGCCACGGAGAGAGCCGCGGCCGGGCTCGCGGTCGTCCTGGTGCTCGGGTTCCTGCCACTGCTGCCGGCCGGGGTCCCCGTCCTGGTGGCGGCGCTCGCCGCGCCCGTCGTGCTGTGGCTCAAGGGCCGGGCGCCCGGGATGCGTACCGCGGCGGACGCCCGTACCGCGATACCCGACGGAGATCCGGGCGCCCGGGATACCACCGGCGCCCGGGACACCACCGGAGGCCGGGGGCATGACGGCGGCCGGCGGCATGACGGCGACGGTGACGGCGGCAACGGCGGGCAGCGGACCGCGGAGGAGGACCGATGAGCGTCTGGATCGCGATCGCGGTGACCGCGGTCGGCTGTTACGCGATGAAACTGGCCGGTCTGCTGGTGCCCGCCGAAGCCCTCGAACGTCCGCTGGTACGGCGGCTCGCCGCCCTGGTGCCCGTCGCGCTGCTGGCCGCGCTCACGGCCGAGCAGACCTTCGGCGCGGCCGGCTCCCTGGTGGTCGACGCCCGGGCCGCCGGGCTGGCGGCGGCCGCCGTCGCTCTCGTCCTGCGCGCCCCCTTCCTCGTCGTGGTCGCCGCCGCCGTGCTGGTCACGGCAGGTGTCCGGGCGATCGGCGGCTGACCCGGCCGGTCAGCCGACGGGCCGGCCGTACGCCCGCAGGGTCCGCAGCGCCTCGACCGTCACGAACGGGCGCGCCTCCAGCGCCGCCCCCGGAGCCCACTGCCGCCAGTTCACCGGCCACCCGCCGTCCTCGCGCTGCTCACCGGCGAGGTGGTCGAGGGCCAGTGCCATCTCCTCGTCCGTGAACCAGTGCCGCGCCAGCGATTCGGGCACCCGGGCGTAGTCGTAGGCGAAGTGGTGCTCCCCGGGGGCGTAGCCGGGCGCCACCGGCTGCTCAGCCGCCCGGGCCGGATCGAGGACCACGAGCCGCCGCTCCCGGACGAGCCGTCCGAGACGGTCGGCGGCCGCCCGGGCGCGGGCCCGGTCCGGGACGCCGTCCAGAAAGGCGACCGCCGCCGCCACCTCGTACGGATGGGAGTCCTCCAGCGACTCGATCACGGCCCAGCAGAAGTCCGTGGCACGGAACAGCCACGCATGCCACACCTCGTTGCGGTGGAGCAGGCCCACGACGGGGCCGGTGGTCAGCAGCGACCCCGGTGGATCGTCGGTCACCGGCACGAACGGGGCGGCCGGATAGCCGCGCTGGGACGGATGGACGGCGGGCAGGGCACCCTCCGGGGTGGAGACCGCCGTGAGATAGCGGCACAGCCGCTCCGCGCGCAGTCCGCCGCAGCGGCCGATGGAGTCCAGGACGCGCAGCGCGTGTGCCGTGTGCAGCGGCTGGCTCACCGGTCCGCGGAGATCCGGTTCCAGGGCGTGGCCGTAGCCGCCGTCCTCGTTGAGATACGGGGAGAGGGCGGCGTCCACGCCGTCGGCACCGCCGCCGAGGAAGTGGTACGCGAAGCGCCGCTGCTCCAGCACACGGGCCGTGAGCCAGACGAAGTGCTCGGCGCGGGCGAGCGGCGGCGCCGACGGGGGAGGTGCGGTCGGCAGTGCTCCAGCCCGTGAGGGGGGTGACGAGGGGGGAGACGCCGGTCCGGCCGGCCCGTCGGCGGAGTCTTCTGTGGTGTGCTCTGCGGCGCTTTCCTGAGGATTATCGATATTTTTAATGGTTTCAGGGTTTTCATCGGGTTTTTCCTCGGGTGCGGTCATGGTCCGACCGTAGAGCGGAACGGTTCCGGCGGCGGCGAGAGAGCCGGGGTGCACTCCCTGCGCGGGATACTGACGTCATGCGGTTGACGATTTTCTGGGAGCGGATGGCGGACCACTTCGGTGCCGCGTACGCCGACTCCTTCGCACGGGACCATGTGATGTCCGAGCTGGGCGGCCGGACCGTCCACCAGGCGCTCGACGCGGGCTGGGAGGCCAAGGACGTGTGGCGCGCGGTCTGCGCGGCCGTCGACGTCCCGGCCGACCGGCGCTGAACGGGTCCCTCCGCCGCGGTCGGACCGGCCGTATGCCCGTTCGTTGTCCACAGGTCATCCGGGCGAGTCCCCGGCGGGGGCGTTCGTACGCGACACTGGGCCGGTGGCCCCGACGAGTGACAAGCGCGACGACTACGAACGCGACGACAACGAACACGACGGATCAGCGGACCGTGAGGCCGGCCCCGGCCGGCGTTCCGTGCCCGCACAGGGCGCGGCGGGCGGCGCACCGCCCCGTACCGGGGGCGGCGTCTCCGTCGACGCTCCCCCGGCCGGTGCCGGAGCCCCGGTGGACGGCGGGCCCGCCGAGGCGGCGACCCCGCCCGGGGCGCCGCCGCCCGCCGCGCTCGGCGGCGGCCTCGGCCCCGCCCGGATGCCCCGCTGGCTGCCGCGCGCGATGGTGCTCGCCCTGGCGCTCTACGCCTGCTTCCAGCTCGGTGCCTGGGCCTTCCACCAGCTCATCGGGCTGCTGCTGAACATCCTGATCGCCTTCTTCCTCGCGCTGGCCATCGAGCCCGCCGTCGGGCGGATGGCGGCGCGGGGGATGCGGCGCGGGGTCGCCACTTTCGTGGTGTTCCTGGGCGTCCTGATCGCGGTGGTCGGGTTCGTGGTCATGCTCGGGTCGATGCTGGCCGACCAGATAGTGACCATGGTCGAGGAGTTCCCCAAGTACCTCGACTCAGTGATCAACTGGATCAACAGCACCTTCAAGACCGAGCTGTCCCGCGTCGAGGTGCAGGACAGCGTCCTGAAGTCGGACTGGCTCCAGCAGTACGTGCAGAACAACGCGAGCGGGGTGCTCGACGTCTCGGCGACCGTCCTCGGCGGGCTGTTCAAGCTGCTGACGATCTTCCTCTTCTCGTTCTACTTCGCCGCCGACGGCCCGCGGCTGCGCCGGGCGCTCTGCTCGGTACTGCCCCCGGCCAAGCAGGCCGAGGTGCTGCGCGCCTGGGAGATCGCCGTCGACAAGACCGGCGGCTATCTGTACTCGCGCGGACTGATGGCCCTTATCTCGGGCGTCTCGCACTTCGTCCTGCTGGAGATCCTCGGGGTGCCCTACGCCCCGGCGCTGGCGATCTGGGTGGGCCTGGTCTCCCAGTTCATCCCGACGATCGGTACGTATCTGGCCGGGGCGCTGCCGATGCTGCTCGCGTTCACCGTCGACCCTTGGTACGCGGTGTGGGTGCTCGGGTTCGTCGTGGTGTACCAGCAGTTCGAGAACTACGTCCTCCAGCCCAAGCTGACCTCCAGGACGGTCGACATCCACCCGGCCGTGGCCTTCGGGTCCGTCATAGCGGGTACGGCGCTGATGGGCGCGGTGGGCGCGCTGATCGCGATCCCGGCCGTCGCCACGCTCCAGGCGTTCCTCGGGGCCTATGTGAAGCGGTACACGGTGGCCGACGACGCCCGGGTGCAGGGCCGCCGGCGGCCGGGCGGACAGCTGGTGCGACGGTTCCGTACGGTCGCACTCCGCCGCGACCGTACGGAGAGCGCGGAACCGGGCGGCGGTCTGAGCGCCGCCGACTGACAGCCGGATCCCCCGGCGGCCACGGCGGGCAGGCCCGGATTCCAGCGGGCCTGCCCGCCGTGGTCCGGCAGTGCCCCGGGTCTCCGCCGGGTGCGCGGCGCCGCTCGGCGGCGCGGGGGCATCCGGCGGGACCGGACCGGCGGCGGGGCG